>JANPDQ010000549.1:0-3005 GCA_031431575.1 Polaromonas sp. | reverse complement strand
TCGGGTGCGTTCACGCATTTTCAGGTGGTACGCGCAGTTGCGTAGCATTGAATTGCGCAGTGGTGAAGAAAATAATCAAGAGTTGCTAAAAGAACTCGAAGCGCTGGAAGGCCGCGCTGAAAAGATCACCGTGCCGCTGTCTTACACAGACGAGCTGTATGCGCTGCGCAGCAATATTCATTTGGTGCGGAAGAAGCTACTGCGAAGTTAAACGCTAGAGCAACTCAGGTTTTTACAAACCAAGCGCCTTCCAGCCAGGCAGCCCCAGCTTTTCAAGCGTGGCAATGTTGGTGTCAAAAATCGCGTCGGCATTCGGGAAAGCTTCAACCGCACGCTCAACACTCTCCTCGCGCAGCAAATGCAGACAAGCAAACGGTGCGCGGTTGGTGTAGTTGCTGATGTCATCCGGCTCGGTGCCGTCAAACTGAAACTGCGGGTGGAAGCTGGCAAGTTGAATGACGCCTTCAAGCCCATGCTCATCAACCACGCCCTCGGCTACTTCAAGGAAATCATTGAAGTCCAGAAAATCGTCAAACAACGTGGGGTGAATCAGCAGCGTGGTGTCGATTTCGCTCGCAGGTGTGGCCACCAGCAGGTCAAGCTCATGGTCGAGCTCTTCGAGCAAGTCATCTGCATGGCGGGCTTTGCTGACGACCAGGCGTACCTGGTTTTTAACGTAAACAGCTTTGGCGAACGGGCACAGGTTAAGGCCAATCACGGCTTTTTCTAGCCAGTGACGGGTTTGTGTCAGGACTTGTTCGTCGGTCATAAGAAAAGAATGAAGTCATTTACCGCAGAGGCGCAGAGAACGCACAGGGTCGCAGAGAAAATATCAAAAAAATTATTTTCTTCCTCGTCTTACTCTGCGTCCTCTGCGCCTCTGCGGTGAATCCCCCGAATCCGAATTATTTCAATGCCTTGTAGCGCATACGTTTTGGTTTCGCGCCTTCTTCGCCCAAACGCTTTTTCTTGTCGGCTTCGTATTCCTGATAGTTGCCATCAAAGAAAGTCCACTGACTATCACCTTCGGCCGCCAAAATGTGCGTGGCAATTCGGTCCAGAAACCAGCGATCATGGCTGATGACCATGACTGAGCCTGCAAACTCCAGCAACGCATCTTCCAGCGCGCGCAGGGTTTCCACATCCAGGTCGTTGGATGGCTCGTCAAGCATCAGCACGTTGCCGCCAGCAATCAGGGTTTTGGCCAGATGCAAACGCCCGCGCTCACCGCCTGACAACGTACCGACACGCTTTTGCTGGTCGCCGCCGTTGAAGTTAAAGCGGCCTGCGTAGGCACGGCTTGGCATTTGAAATTTGCCGACATTCAAAATGTCCAGCCCACCGGAAATGTCTTCCCACACGGTTTTTTCATTCGCCAAATCGTCACGGTTCTGGTCAACAAATGCCATGCGCACTGTCGAGCCTTTAACGACTTCGCCGCTGTCTGGCTGCTCTTTGCCTGCTATCAATTTAAAGAGTGTTGATTTACCCGCTCCGTTCGGGCCAATGATGCCGACGATCGCGCCCGCTGGTACGGTAAAGCTCAAGTTGTCAATCAGCACGCGGTCGCCAAACGACTTGGTGACGTTTTTAAATTCAATAACTTGCGCGCCCAGGCGCTCGGCCACGGGGATAAAAATCTCATTGGTTTCAACGCGCTTTTGGTATTCAAAATCGCTGAGCTCTTCGAACCGTGCCAGGCGCGATTTGCTTTTGGCTTGCCGCGCTTTCGGGTTTTGGCGCGACCATTCGAGTTCTTTTTTCAGTGCCTTGGCACGGGCTTCTTCACCCTTTTGCTCAGTGGCCAGGCGCTCGCCTTTTTGCTCCAGCCAGGTGCTGTAGTTGCCCTTCCACGGAATGCCGTGGCCGCGGTCAAGTTCCAATATCCATTCAGCCGCGTTGTCCAAAAAGTAACGGTCGTGGGTGATGGCCACTACCGTGCCTGAATACCGCTGCAAGAATTGCTCCAGCCAATCGACTGATTCTGCGTCCAGGTGGTTGGTGGGCTCGTCCAGCAGCAGCATGTCGGGCTTGCTCAGCAGCAAGCGGCACAGCGCGACGCGGCGCTTTTCACCGCCCGAGAGCACGCCGATTTTTGCGTCCCATGGCGGCAGGCGCAGTGCGTCGGCAGCAATTTCTAATTGGTGCTCAGAATCGGTGCCGGATGTCGCAATGATGGCCTCTAACCGCGCTTGTTCAGCGGCCAAAGCATCAAAGTCCGCATCGGGTTCGCCATAGGCGGTGTACACGGCTTCTAACAAACCTTTTGCGGCAAACACGGCACCCATGCCGTCTTCAACGCTTTCACGCACTGTGTGTTCGTCGTTCAGCTTGGGTTCTTGCGGCAGGTAGCCAACATTCAAGCCCGGCATGGGTGTGGCTTCGCCTTCAATTTCCTTGTCAAGCCCGGCCATGATTTTGAGCAGCGTTGACTTGCCGGAGCCGTTCACGCCCAGCATGCCAATTTTTGCGCCGGGGAAAAAGCTGAGCGACACATCTTTCAGAATGTGGCGTTTGGGCGGCACAATTTTGCCGACCTTGTTCATGGTAAATACGTACTGGGCCATCTGGAATGTATCTTTAAAAAGGTAATAAATGCGGAGCTTGGCAGGGCCGTGTTTCAGCTTACTGTTTTATGCTCAGCCTCCTATTATCGTTCCGTGAGACAATTCGATGGTCGTTGGCTCCAGTTACCCGCGACATCTGGGCACCCTTCAGGCCAGCCATTCCAAGCTTCCTGAAGTATTTTTAGCCCGTTTTTTGACCCCATCTGCCTATCACTGGCGGGTTGCTCTTAAACCATAGCACCCAACAGGCCGATCAAAAAAAGCGAAAAGCGTCCAAGTGGCGCAGTAAACATGACATTTGAAGAATTGAATTTGGCCCCGGCCATCCTGAAAGCCGTGCTTGAGCAAGGCTACGACACCCCCACCCCGATCCAGGCGCAAGCCATTCCCGCCGTTTTGGCTGGTGGCGACCTGCTCGGCGGCGCGCAAACCGGCACC
>JANPDQ010000548.1:0-1541 GCA_031431575.1 Polaromonas sp. | reverse complement strand
CTTTTTGCATTGACTCAAACGCGTTGTTCGCGGCTGCAACTGCGCTTTTCATCACGGCAACTGCGGTCTCAGAACCGGCCGGTGCGTTTTTGGTTGCGCTGTCGACCAGGCCCATGACTTTCTTTTGCGCTTCAGCGGTTTGGGCTTCGAACGTTTTGCCGATGTCTGCACCAGCCGCCGATGCGATGTCGTACAGGTGGCGGCTGTAGGCAGCAGTCTTTTCAGCCAGTGGCTGAACCATACCGGCTTGCAGTGCCATCAGTTCTTGTGCGTCTTTCACGCCCATCATGGCCTGTGCATGGTTAGCGGTTTCAGCCAACGCAGCCTTAGTGGCTTGCACATTGAGTTCAACCAGTTTTTCAACGCCTTCAAAGGCTTTGTGGGTCAAACCGAAAAGGGTTTCGATGTTGGCTTTGTGGGAGGCCATGAGTTGTTCAGCAGTCAGCATAATTAATCTCCAATAAATAGTAGTTAAAAAAACAGTTAAAAAAGCGATCAAAAACTGTTGCTTTGCCAATCACTTGCTGGATTGCTGCACTGCAACATAAAAGCAATTATAGGGATAACCCGTGCGAATGCAAGCGTTGAGCGCGTCATTTTTGCTGCACTGCACCATTTTAGAGGGGACGGCCAATTTGCAACTGGTGGGTCACAATTGGACGATCAAGTTCTCAGTTTTTCATAGCAACCGTTTTGCAAGCCTTCTACGCCGACAACTTCGTTTTATCGCTGCCCGAAGGCCACCGATTTCCGATGGCCAAGTACGCATTGCTGCGCGAGCAGGTGCTCAAACAATTACCCACCGTTACGCTGGCCCAAGCGCCTGCAGCCAGCGATGGCGAGTTGGCACTGGTACATACGCCGGGCTATATCGACGCGATTGCGCACGGCACGCTAGATGCCCCGTTGCAGCGCGAAATCGGCTTTCCGTGGAGTCAAGCAATGGTTGAGCGTGCGCGGCGCTCGGTAGGCGCTACTGTAGCTGCGGCGCGTCTCGCGCTGGGCGGCGCGGGCGTTGCCGCCAACATGGCGGGCGGCACGCACCACGCCTACGCACACAAGGGCGGCGGATTTTGCGTTTTCAATGACGTAGCCGTTGCCGCGCGTTTGATGCAGGCCGAGTGGGCAAGGGTGAGTCGGCGGCCACTGCAAGTCGCCATAATTGATCTTGACGTACACCAAGGCAACGGCACCGCCAGCATTTTTGCGCGCGACGCGAGTGTGTTCACGTTGTCGCTGCACGGCGAAAAGAACTTTCCGTTTCGCAAAGAGGCCAGTTGCGTCGATGTGGAGCTGCCCGATGGCTGCACGGACGTACCTTATCTGCAAGCGCTGGAACTTGCGCTTGACGAGCTGGACCGGCGCTTTAACCCCGGCTTGGTGCTGTACTTGGCTGGGGCTGATCCGTTTGAAGGTGACCGCCTCGGCCGCCTCAAGCTCAGCTACGACGGCCTAGAAGCACGAGACCGTCGCGTGTTCGATTGGGCGTGGCAGCGCCGCATTCCGCTCGCGTTTTGTATGGCGGGCGGCTACGGCATCAA
>JANPDQ010000547.1:0-16792 GCA_031431575.1 Polaromonas sp. | reverse complement strand
TATCACAGAAAGTTAGCGCTGTTACTCAAAGTTTCAGTCGTTTCAGTTTAATCTTTAAAAGGACTAACCAGAAACACTCACATGATTTTGAAAAAATTATTGACCTGCTGCTCGGCGATTACCGTGATGGCGTACGCAATGGCAAGTCATGCACAAACGCCATGGCTGATTGGCCAGTCAGCCCCACTTTCAGGTGGTAACGCGGCATTTGGCACAGACATTCGTGATGGCGCGCTGGCTTACTTCAAGTCGATCAATGCCAAGGGCGGCGTGGACGGACGGCAAATTGAGCTGGTGTCACTTGATGACAAAAACGACCGGAAATCAGCCGGCACAAACGCCCAGAAACTACTGCAGGAAACCAAAGTTGCTGCTTTGTTTGGATTTGCCTCAGCCACCCTTAGCCTGGACGCCATGCCCCTGGCCGAGAAGGCTGACGTGCTGTTTTTTGCACCGTTTTCAGGGGCCAACCCGGTTCGCAAGGCAAGCCCGGTGGTTTTCACCTTGCGTGCTTCCTACCCAGAAGAGCTGGAGAAAATGCTGGCGTTCTGGACAGGACTTGGCCTGAAAGAGGTGGTGGTAGTGCACTACGACGACGAGGTGGGCAGGCAAAACTTGGCTGCTGTAGTTGAGTATTTGGCCAAACAAGGCAAGCAGCCCAAATCGTTTTCGTTGCAGCGCAATGCAAAAGTTGAACCGACTCAACTTAACGAGCTTTTAAAACTCAAGCCGGACGTACTGATTAACACAGTGCTGTCCGGCCCCGCAGCTGAAATCAGCCGCCAACTTGTCAGCCGTGGCATGACCATACCCATGTCAAGCCTTTCTTTTGTGGGCGCTCAGCAATACATCACAGCCGCAGGTGAGGCTGGCGCCGGGGCGTCGATTGCGCAAGTGGTGCCAAATACGTCATCGCCACTTCCAGTGGTGCGTGAATGCGCCAAGGCGTTGCAGGACTCTGGAATTTCCAAGCCCATGAATAGCACCCACCTTGAAGCCTGCATTGGGGCCAAAGTTTTAACCGAGGCCATCCGCCGCGCAAAAAAACCGGGCAACGCTGACAGCCTGATGGCTTCCATGCGCAATTTAGGGACTTACGACGCTGGCGGATTTGTTGTTTCTTACGGCTCCACCAAACAGCACGGAAGCAAATTCGTTGAACTGTCGATGGTTTCGCGCGACGGTCGCCTGCGCAACTAAAGCCGCTTGGGTCAGACCAATCCAAGTTTTTGCGCCAAGCCAATGCGCTGAAGCTTGCCGGTAGCGCCTTTGGGAATTTCATCCATGATGAGGATTTTCTTCGGCACTTTAAAGTCGGCCAATTTGGTGGCAACAAACGTGCGGATTTCTTGTTCTGTTGCAGTTTTGCCTTCGCGTAGCACCACAGCAGCTGCGACTTCTTCCCCGAGTTTGTCATGCGGCATGCCGAACGTGACCACTTGCGCGACTGCGGGGTGGTCCATCAACACTTCATCTACCTCGCGGGGAGAAATTTTCTCTCCGCCACGGTTGATGATTTCTTTCAGGCGACCGGTTAGCGTCAAGTAGCCTTCAGCAGTCATGGTGCCTTGGTCGCCGGTACGGAACCACCCGTTGGTGAAACCTTCAGCATTGGCTTTGTCGTTGTTCTCGTAGCCCAGCGTGACGTTTTCACCGCGAATAACAATCTCGCCAACTTCACCGGGTAGCAGGAGCTTTCCTTCGGTGTCCATGATGGCCACTTCCGGGCCAGCGGCAATGCCCACAGAACCCGGAATGCGCTTTGCTGGCGGTAGCGGGCTGCTGGCCATCTGGTGCGCAGCTTCTGTCATACCGTAGGACTCAATTAATGGCGCTTTGAATACCCGCTCAAGCTCGGCGATTACCTGCGGCGGCATGGACGATGACGACGAGCGGATAAAGCGCAGAGGATTGGCCTCAATCACGTCCATGTTGCCTGCCGCGCGCGCCAAGATGGTTTGGTGCATGGTGGGCACTGCGGTATACCACGTGGGCCTGCATTCCTTCATCCAGCCGAAAAACTTGAGCGCGTTAAACCCAGGGGTACAGAAAATCTGGCTGCCAACCGCCATTGGTGCAAGCACGCCCGCAATCAAGCCGTGAATATGAAACAGCGGCATGACATGCAGCTCGCGGTCAGCAGAAGTTAACTGCAGTGTTGCGCTGATATTGCGCGCCGAAGCGCACACGTTGCGGTGCGACAGCGGAACAATTTTGGGCCGCGAGGTGGTGCCCGACGTGTGCAAAATCAGCGCTACGTCATCTGCGTGGGCAGGCCCTGGAGAAACCGCATTACCGGTTTGTCTACACGACAACTCATAGTGGCCTGCGCCTTGTTCAGGTAACGCTTTTAATTCAATCACTGCAACCCCGAGCTTGGCGGCAACTGCAATCGCCGGGGTTTCACTTCCCGCAGCAACAATCAATGCCCTGGCGTTTAGGTCATTCAAGTAGAACTCGAATTCATCAGCACGGTACGCCATGTTCAATGGTGCAGCGGTGCAGGCACTGGCAACAGCGACAAACGCGGTAGCCATTTCGGGGCAGTTGGGAAGCACAATACCAACACGGTCCCCACGTCCGATACCCATGGCGTTCAATGCAGCGGTGGTTTGCGCAATGAGCTGCTCGAGCGCACCGTAGGAAAGTGGAACGCCACCGGGCGAAGTCATGGCGGTTGATGCAGGCGCTTGCAGCGCAATCATTTCGTGGAGCGTGGTGAAGTGGGTCATAGCGGATGAGGTTGGTTTTATATATTCAAGAAATTTTGAGCGTTGCATTGTGCTTCTGCAAATTTTTTGCAAGCAAGCTGGTCAAAGCGTAAACGGCATGGATGGTGGGGGTCGGTGTACTGGTGACTTGTCCCAACTCAATGACCGACGCCACCAGCGCTTGCAACTCCAATGCTCTGCCCTGCTCAACATCCTGCAGCATGGACGTTTTGTGTTGCCCGACCGCCTGCGCACCGGCAATTCGCTTTTCAAGGCTGACTTTAAACTGCACACCAAGCTTTTCGCCGATGGCTTGTGCCTCAGTCATCATATTTGCAGCCAGTTCCCGGGTAGGCGCATAGGTGCAAATGTCTTCTAGCGTGGCGTGGGTGAGCGCACTGATCGGGTTAAAACTTAAATTGCCCCAAACCTTGAGCCAAATTTCTGAGCGAATATCGGTAGACACCGGCGCTTTGAATCCAGCGGCCTTAAAAGCGTCACCGATGGCGCGGATGCTTGACGTGTCAGACCCATCAATCTCGCCCAACGTAAATCGGTTGCCTTCGATGACTTTGATAACGCCGGGGCGAATCATTTCACTTGCGGGGTAAACCACGCTGCCAATCACGCTATCGATGGGGATGTATTTCGCGATGACCCCATCAGGGTCTACGGCGCGGACCGGCATGCCGGTGTACTGTCCTGGAAGCTTGTGAAAGTACCACCACGGGATGCCGTTTTGCATCGTCACTACGCGTGTTGCGCTGTGCAGTAGTGCGGGCAGCTCGGGCGAAACAGCTGCAACCTGGTGCGCTTTCAGGCCAAGGATCACTACATCTTGCGCTCCAACTTCAGAAATATTGGACGTCGCCCTGATAGGGTCGGCCAGCAGCTCTTTGCCGCTCTCTTCAATCAGCTTTAAGCCGTTTTCCTGCACGGCTTTCAGGTTGGCGCCACGCAAAATCAGAGTAACGTCATGGCCGCTCAAAGCCAGCTTCACACCCAGCATGCCGCCAATAGCACCGGCACCAACTACGCAAATTTTCATGTTTCAACTTCTATTTTGTGTGGGTCAGGCGCGAACGTATTTCGCAGAACACCTATGCCGTCGATTGAGATTTCGACCACTGTGCCGGGCTTGATCGGCAGCACCCCAAGCGAGGTGCCGCAGGCAATCACATCACCGGGATAAAGCGTCATTTCTTGCGATAGGCGAGAAACAATCTGCGCCGGAGAAAAAATCATGTCGCTGCAAGCATAGTTTTGCCGTTCACGTCCATTGACCAGTGTCCTCACCGTGAGTTGGTTCCAGTCTAGCCCAGTAGCAATGACCGGCCCGAAAATTCCAAAAGTATCAAAACTTTTTGCCCGGGTCCATTGCGCAAAAGACGCATCGCGGGTGAGCAGATCCAGGGCAGTGACATCGTTGACACAGGTGACGCCAAATATCGCGGAGGCTGACTCTTCAACGCTCAGACTTTTACATTTCTTGCCGATCACCAGCCCCAGCTCGCCTTCATACACAACTCGACCGTCATAACCTTGGGGGACATTAAAAGGTTGCTCATGCGCGCAGTAGCTGCTGGCAGCTTTTAAAAAATAAAGCGGCTCTGCTGGAGTGCCTAAGCCCTGCTTGCTGGCTTGTGCATGGTAGTTGTTCCATAGGCCGATGAATTTGGTGGGATCGCACGGCAACGCTACCCGAACACCACTGAGCTGCACTGTTTTACCTGTGGTAGCAGGCCCAGCAAACATATCGCCTTGGTAGACGGAGATGGTGTCCCCATCAAGCCGTCCAAATCCTGAAACGCCATCAGTCTCAAAGCGAATCCAAAGCGCCACCGTCACGTCCTGGCGGTTTTAAACCAGCGTTGGGCAGCGCCCACCAGTGGCCAAAAAAGCATCACCAAAGCCAGCGCCGTGATGCTGGTGACAAGCGGGTTGGACACAAACACCATCAAACTTCCGCTGGAACCCAGCAAGGATTGCCTGAATGCGTTTTCAGCCATGTCTCCCAGCACCAGCGCCAGCACCAAGGGCGCTAGCGGGTAGTCAAGTTTTTTAAACACGTAGCCCACCACACCGAAACCCATCATCATCCAAACATCAAACATGGAACTGTGCACCGTGTAGGCACCCACCGCGCAAATCACCAAAATTACCGGAGCGATGATGGAAAACGGAATGCGCAAGATGGCGGCAAACCATGGCACCGTGAGCAAGACCACAATCAAGCCGACGATATTGCCCAAGTACATGCTGGCAATCAATCCCCAGACAAAGTCTTTTTGTTCAACAAAAAGCAACGGGCCAGGTTGCAGGCCCCAAACCAGCAAACCACCAAGCAACACGGCGGCGGTAGGTGAGCCGGGAATTCCCAGTGTCAACATGGGCAGCAAAGCAGCAGTACCCGCCGCGTGTGCAGCGGTTTCTGGTGCCAACACGCCTTCAATATCGCCTTTGCCGAACTGTTCAGGCGTTTTTGAAAAGCGCTTGGCAATTCCGTACCCCATAAAGGATGCCGGAGTCGCGCCCCCAGGCGTAATACCCATCCAGCAACCGACAGCTGAACTGCGGACGTAGGTTAGCCAATAACGAGGAAGCTTTTTCCACGTTTCCAAAACCACTTTGCCGTTTATTTTTCCGTCTTTTCCTTTGAATGCCAAGCCTTCTTCCATGGTGAGCAAAATCTCGCCGATACCGAACAGGCCAATCACCGCAATTAAAAAGTCAAAGCCCTTCATCATGGGCGCAAAGCCGAACGTCAAACGCAACTGACCGGTGACGTTGTCCATGCCAACGGCCGCCAGCGTGAACCCTAAAAACATGGCGGCCAATGTCTTCCAGGGCGCGCCCTTGCTCATGCCCACGAAGCTGCAAAAAGTAAGCAGCTGCACAGCGAAAAACTCCGGCGGGCCGAATTTAAGCGCAAACTTGGCAACCAGCGGTGCTAAAAACGTAATCATCAGCACCGCAACAAACGCACCGACGAATGACGAGGTGAACGCTGCCGTAAGCGCTTGTCCAGCCTGCCCTTGCTGGGCCATCGGGTAGCCGTCAAAAGTAGTAGCTACTGACCAAGGCTCCCCCGGAATATTAAACAAAATCGAAGTAATCGCGCCACCAAACAACGCACCCCAGTAGATGCACGACAACAAAATGATGCCTGAAACCGGGCTCATGGTGAAAGTCAGCGGCAGCAATATTGCAACGCCATTTGCGCCGCCCAAGCCGGGAAGCACGCCAATCAAAATACCCAACACGATGCCTAAAAACATCAGCGCAATGTTGACTGGCGACAAGGCTACGGCAAAGCCCTGAAACAGCGCTTGAACTTCTTCCATACTAGAACCCCAGCGCCGCTTCGAGGGGACCTTTGATCAGCGGCACCTTGAACCAGATTTCAAACATCACAAACAGCACCGCTACGACTATCAGCGCAGTTAGCGCAGATTTAAGGACACTGAACTTACCCTGCATCCGCATAAACAGCGCAATAAAAATAATGGAAGCAACATACAAGCCCGCCCACTGCATGATCGCAACATAAGCAAGGCAAGGCAAAAATATTGCCATCACCAGTTTGATTTGCGCTTTCGACACGAACGACTCGGATTTGTCAGACTTCAGCGCCAAAGCGAGATTGACCAGGCTGGCGATGTTCATCAGCAACCCAATGTAGAAGGGAAAGTACCCGCTTTGCGGGCCATCATTGCCCCAACCTGCGCCTATGCGTGAGCTGTCCCACATCACCACCGAGCCAATCGCCAAAATACACAGCGAGGTGATGACTTCGAGCGTGCGTTTTGACGCTGCGCTCGCATCCGGATTATTGCTGGCCATACCGTCAGTGCGCTTGGTTACTTGGCAACAAAGCCAGCTTCTTGCATGAGCAATCTGTGGCGAATGTCTTCGTTGGCTGCCCAACGTGCAAACTCCGCGCCTTCCATGAAGGTTTGGTTAAAGGCACCCTCTTCCATGAATTTTTTCCACTCAGGCGTTCCACGTACTTTTTTCATCAAATCAACGTAATACGCTGTTTGCTCTGGCGTTACTCCTGGGGCCATGAAGATGCCGCGCAACATTAAATACTCAACATCCAAACCGTTTTCCTTGCAGGTCGGAATATCTGACCAAGCCTTGTCGGCAATTTTGTCTTTGTAGGCCAAGCGTTTGCCGTCAAACACGCACAAAGGGCGCAACTTGCCGCCACGCCATTGGGCCACCGCCTCAATTGGATTGTTGACAGTGGATTCAATATGCTTGCCAACCAATTGCACCGCCACTTCGCCGCCACCTTTGTACGGCACGTAAATGAATTTGGAACCAGTTGATTTTTCAATCAATGCAGTGATGATCTGGTCTTCCTGCTTGGAACCGGTACCGCCCATTTTTAGCTTGCCGCCAGATGCTTTGACCGCAGCCAAATACTCCTGCGTGGTTTTGTACGGTGACTCGGCATTGACCCACAGCACAAACTCATCCAGACCCAACATGGCCACGGGCGTCATGTCCTTCCAGCTGAACGGAACACCCGTTGCAAGCGGGGTAGTAAACATGTTTGACAGCGTAATGATGATTTTGTGCGGATCACCCTTGGCGTTTTTAACATCCAAAAAACCCTCGGCACCAGCGCCGCCGCCTTTGTTGACAACCACCATGGAAGACTTCATCAGGTTGTTTTTGGTGATAACGCCCTGAATCAACCTGGCCATCTGGTCTGCACCGCCGCCGGTGCCGGCTGGTACGATGAACTCAACATTTTTAGTTGGCTGCCACGGTGCAGCGATTGCGCAAAAGCTGGTTGCAAGCAATGTCGCCACAGCAACTCGGGCTCCTGTGGCGAAAAGGGTTTGAATACGCATAAATGAATTCCCAGATTGAATAAGCCGTATTGCACAATAGCCGACACAGTGTAGATTTAAACCATTTGGTATTTTTTTAAAATTCACAGGGAAAAACCCGCGAAGTGCTCTCTTTAAATTTCAGTATCCAGTGCCGATAGAGCTTTTACTCATTGCTGAGCTGGCGCTCCTAGGGGTTTGTACTGGCTTTATGGCTGGTTTGCTGGGCATTGGCGGCGGCATGTTGATGGTGCCGTTTTTAACGGCCATCCTTTCAAGCCGCGGGGTTACGCCAGATTTAGCCATCAAAATGGCCATAGCAACTGCGATGGCGTGCATCATTTTCACGTCCGTCTCCAGCGTATGGGCGCACCACAGGCGCGGCGCAGTACGTTGGGACATCGTCAAACGGCTTGCACCAGGAATTGTGGTGGGCAGCTTTTTGGGGAGTCTTGGTATTTTTGCACTGCTTAAAGGCGCATACCTGGCTATCTTTTTTGGGCTGTTTGTCGGTTTTTGTGCAACCCAGCTGTTTGCAGATAGAAGACCCGCTCCCAGCCGGGAAATGCCCGGGGCTGCGGGGCAGTTTGCCGTGGGTGGATTTATTGGCTTGCTGTCGGGGCTGGTAGGCGCTGGCGGCGGGTTTATCAGCGTTCCATTTATGACATCTCGCAATGTGGCAATTCACCAAGCGGTGGCTACATCGGCTGCTCTGGGCTTCCCGATCGCCGCTGCCAACGTTGTCGGCTACATCATCGGCGGCCAAAACGTGCAGGGCGTGCCGGCCAGCTCGTTTGGCTATATCTGGGTTCCGGCGCTTGCTGTGATGGCCCTGTGCAGCTTTCTGGTAGCGCCTCTGGGCGCGATGGCCGGGCACAAATTACCCGTAAAAAAGTTGAAAAGAATTTTCGCCAGCATGCTTTACGTGTTGGCGGTGTACATGCTTTACCGGGGCCTGGTGGGACTTTAGGCTGGCTCGTCTGTTTCGTTTGTAGAGCGCACTTTTACTACGCGGTCAACGGTGCGGGCAGTACCACAATGCCATCTTCATCGGCATACAACCACTCACCGGGCCGCACCCACTGGCCTTGAATTTGTATGTCAATGCCGGTTTGTCCTTCTCCGCGCTTGTGGGTCGGCAATGGCATCGCATACAACGCACATATGCCCACAGTGCAGCCAGCCAGCTCCAGCACATCACGCACGCAGCCGTCAATGACTACCCCCGCCCAACCATTTTTTGCGGCGGCGCTCCCCAAATTGCCACCCAGTAACGCTCGCCTCAAAGATGCACCACCATCAACCACCAATACGCGGCCTAGACCTGGAGAGTCCACTTGCGCCTTCACCAGCGTGTTGTCCTCAAAGCACTTGACAGTGACTACCGGGCCGCAAAACTTCGCAATTGCACCGTAGTTTTTGAACACAGGCGGCAGTACCCGCAGCGCGTTTGTGGTGTCGGCCTTATGCGCGTCGCAGAGGTCGCAGGTAGAGAAATTAACGTGGTTTTCATTGGCCATGGCTTTAGCTTTCATCAAATGGTATGCCTGATTTTCACTGTGCGAGCCCACTGCTTTGCATCGGGGACGCATATTTTTTGTTTCCCAGAGGTGAATCTGCTATCAATTTCATCAAAAAAGCGCTTTTCCCCTATGAAAACGCCACTTTCTCCAGTAGCATCCGCAGTGCCAACGAAGAGTAGTTATCTTCATTGGTGATTTAACAACTTCTAGAAGGAAAATCAATCATGGCAACTGCAAAAAAAGCACCGGCTAAAAAAGCGCCTGCAACAAAGGCTGCTCCGGCAAAAAAAGTAGCTGCGAAGAAAGCAGCTCCAGCGAAAAAAGCTGCACCAGCAAAAAAAGCAGCACCCGCGAAAAAAGTAGCAGCCAAAAAAGCAGCACCGGCCAAAACGCCAGCAGCTAAAAAAGCCCCTGCCAAAAAACGCACCCCGAACGCCGCGTTCATGAAGGCATTGACCTTGAGCAAAGAACTCGCTGCAGTTCTGGGCGACAAGCCACTGCCGCGCACGGAGATCGTCAGCAAGCTGTGGGTCTACATCAAGGCCAACAAACTGCAAGACAGCATCAACAAGCGCATGATCAACGCTGACGCCAAGCTCAAAGCCGTTTTCGGCAAAGCCCAAGTGTCAATGTTCGAGATGGCCGGCCTGATCGGCAAGCACGTCAAGTAACCAGCGTTTGCTGCTACTTAAAAAGCCGGTGAAAGCCGGCTTTTTTTATGCTTTTCAGGTATGTTTTAGGGCCTTAGACCAATGAGTACGGGCGCAATCAGCTACAAAAAACGTAGTAAATATCACTGGTATCTCAACCTGCAAACCCAATCAAAAGACTCCGAATTCAGCAGATGCACGGTCGCGCTTTCGATCTTGCGAGGATAGATTAAAAATACTGTACAAAACATTAGTCTTTGTGCAAAGTCAGTTTATGACTAAAAAACAGCCTTCAAGCATCAGCCCAGCAAGCCACATAACTGTTTTTCAGGACACGACTATTCGCCGTATCTGGCATAACGAGGAGTGGTGGCTTGCCATTGCTGACGTAGTAGGAGTGCTAACCAACTCTGTACAGCCAGAACGCTACGTTAAAGACCTGCGCCGCCGTGATCCGGAGCTTGCTAAAGGGTGGGGGCAAATTGCCACCCCCCCTTCGCATTGAGACCACGGGTGGGGCGCAACGCATCACACGGGTGGGGCGCAATGCATCAATTAGTGTACGCGGTGAGCTGAATGACGAATGGAAGGCGCGTGGCGTGGCTGAAGGTGTTGAATATTCCATTCTTACCGCTGAGATTGCCCGCGCTACCTTTGGCGTCACGCCTGCAGCGCACAGCCAGCTTAAAAGCTCGACAAAGTTAAAACAGGCACTAACCTGCGCGACCACATGACGGACCTGGACTTGGTCTTCACCATGCTGGGTGAGGCTAGCACGACAGAGATTGCGCGCCGCAGTGATGCGCCGGGTTTTGTTGAAAATAAAACATCAGCCAAACAGGGCGGCATCATTGCGGGTGATGCGCACAAGGCGCTAGAGGCAAAAACCGGCAAACCGGTGGTGAGTAAAGGCAACTACCTGCCAGCGCCCAAATCATCGAAAAAGCTCAACCCCTAAAACTTCTGCGGCCGCATCACCTCGATGTCAGAGAAAAACAGGCTCACGCCATAGTTGCTGGCGTATTGGCTGATAACGTGACTGGCCAGCGCATCGGCCACAGGCTCGTCGCAAATGATCTTCATCTCGATCATTTTGTCGGCATCCCAATTGCCTTCATGCGTGGCGTACTGAGAGCCGCCGCGCACGTCATGCACCGTGTAGCCTTGTGCGCCCAAGCGTTTGGCATCCAAGATCAATGACTTTTCAAGAATCGCCTCGGTGATGATGACCAGCAGTTTTTTTTGATGTTTCAGCATGATGTTTAACTCAAGTATTGCGCCAACTTCAAGTAGAGCGGTATGCCCAGCAGCACATTGAACGGGAAGGTCACGCCCAATGCGGCAGTGATCGACAACGCGGCATTGGCTTGCGGCACGGCAATGCGCATGGCCGTTGGTGCTGCAATGTAGCTGGCACTGGCCGCCAACGCCGCCATGATGGCGATGCCGCCAGTGCTCAAACCCAAGGCCTTGCCTCCCACAGCGCCCAACACGGCAAGGCCCATGGGTGCCAGCACCGCAAAGGCTATCAAACCGATTCCGTAGCGTTTGAGCTCGCCCAGCCTGCCGCCTGCGACCAGCCCAAGTTCAAGTAAAAACAGCGCCAACACGCCTTTGAAAAGCACCGTAAAAAGCGGTGCAATCGGCGCAGTACCAGCCTCACCCATCAGCGTGCCAATCACCAAGCCACCGACCAGCAGAAATACCGATTTACCCAAGAAAACGTCGTGCGCCAAGGCACGCCAGGCAAACCCTTTTTTAACGCCTGCATCACCGCCTTCCTTCTTTTCATACCAGCGCGCCAAAGCGATGCCCATAACGATTCCTGGTGCCTCTAGCAGAGCGACCCAAAGCGCAGCATGCGATTCAAAGGGGATGTTTCGGTGCGTGAGGTAGGCGCTGGCCACGGCAAATGTCACCACACTTACCGAGCCGTAATGTGCGGCGACTGAGGCCGCGTCAAAGCCATTGAGGCCAATTAAACGCCTGAGCAACGGGTACAGCAGCAAGGGGATCGTCAAACCCAGCGCCAGGCAAAACAACATTTGGGGCACGACGGTGTCCAGGCTTTGCTTTGACAACTCAACCCCGCCCTTCAAACCAATTGCCAGCAACAGGTAAATGGACAGCGTCTCGTACAGCACGCCCGGCAAGGTCAAGTCGCTTTTGACCAGCCGTGCCAGCAGGCCGAGCAAAAAGAAGAGAACGACAACATCAATCATCTAAAAGTCTTGGTTATGGTTTGGTCAGCAGTGCATTTTGGGTGATCGCCGACAGAGTGGCTCGGGTGGTAATTACTTCCGCATCCAACATCACTTCAATCAATGTGCCATGGCTACGCGCCAGCGCGACCTGCAGCTCAGCTTCAAACTCTGCCGTGTAAGTGATGCGTACCCCGGCATAACCATAGGCACGGGCCAGCGCGGCGAAGTCTGGGTTTTGCAGATGTGACCCGCTGACGTGGTTCGGGTAATCGCGCTCCTGGTGCATGCGTATCGTGCCGTACATACCGTTATTGAGCAGTACGATGATCGTTTTGGCGCCGTGCTGCACGGCGGTGGCCAGCTCTTGGCCATTCATTAAAAAATCGCCGTCACCGGCCATCGTCAATACCACGCGCCCGGTGGTAATCGCCGCTGCAATGCCAGCAGGCACGCCGTAGCCCATCGCGCCTACCGTCGGTGCCAGCTGTGTTTTGTGGCCCTTCACCAGACCATGATGTTTGTAAAAGCGGTGTCCCCAACTGGCAAAGTTGCCTGCGCCGTTGGTCAGCACAGCATCAGGCGGCAAATATTGTTGCAGCAGGCCGACGATAGCTGGCATGTCGATATCACCGGGAAACTTATTCGGTTGCAGGTTGGCGATGTAATCGGCATTGGCTTCAATTGCCCATGCTTCCCACGGCACGCTGACCGGAGCGGTCAGCACTTCGAGCGATCTTGCAGCGGCATTCATGGTGGCATTGATGGCAAGGTTGGCCTGATATACGCGGTTCAGCTCTTCAGCGCTGCTATGAATGTGTACCAGCTTTTGCTTCGGGCATGGCGCTTCCAGCAGCGTGTAGTTGTTGGTCGTCATCTCCCCCAGCCTTGGGCCGATGGCGATGATCAAGTCCGCAGCTTTGACACGCGCGGCCAGTTTGGGATTCAGGCCAATGCCAACGTCACCTGCATACAGCGGGTGGTGGTTGTCAAAAGTGTCTTGAAACCTGAAAGCGTTGCCCACCGGCAAGCGCCAGTTTTCAGCAAAGCGCTGCAGTGCCTGCGCGGATTGCGGTGTCCAGCCACCGCCACCTGCAATTACGAAGGGCCGCTCAGACTTTAATAGCATCTCGCGCAGCGTGCGCAACGCGCCGGGCTCGCTCCAAGCTTGCACCGCCTCTACTTTGGCTAGCGGCTGCGCGGCAGTCAGCCGGGTCAACATATCCTCAGGCAGCACCAGCACCACCGGGCCAGGCCTGCCGTTCATGGCGGTGGCAAAGGCACGCGCCACATATTCAGGAATACGGTCGGCATCGTCAATGCGCTCTACCCGCTTGGCAAAGCCTTTGGTACTGGGGCCAAAAAATGCCTGGTAGTCCACTTCCTGAAAAGCCTCGCGGTCCCGGCAGTCACTAGCGACATCACCCACCAACAACACCATAGGCGTGGAGTCTTGAAACGCCGTGTGTACGCCAATCGATGCGTTGGTTGCGCCCGGCCCACGTGTGACCATGCACACGCCGGGGCGGCCCGTCAGCTTGCCATGCGCTTCGGCCATGTAGGCCGCGCCGCCCTCTTGCCTGCAGGTGATGAAACGGATTTGGTCTTGCCTAGCGTGCAGGCCATCGAGTACGGCCAGATAACTTTCGCCTGGCACGCCAAAGGCATGGGTTACGCCTTGGGCAATCAGGCAATCAACTAAAAGGTGTCCGGCGAGTTGTAGTGTCATGCGGGCTAGGCGGGCTTACTCAGGCGTGCTGCTGTCGCCATCTCCGCCACCGGCCTCAAGTGCCTGGCGGGCCAGCTCTTCGTCACTCAGTGGCAGCGCTTGTTCCAATGCTGCCAGTTCGTCTAAAAACTCTTGCGTTGGCTGTTCGTGCTCCAGCAGAACTTCTTCAAGCTTTTGCTGGCTGGTTTCAACGTGTGCCGATGGCGAGTGCAATGTGGTGGGCGGCACGGGAAATTTTTCGCCCAGCTCATGCTTGAGCGCTTCTGATTTACCTTCAACCCAGCTTGCAAAATCGCCGCCAGCTGGTGTGTTTGACATGTTTGAACTGCTCATAAAAAGCCTCCTGTGGCGCAGCCTGACTTAAACCCAAACGGAAAAAGCCTTGTGCACTGCCTAATTATGGACGCTCATTGCACGAGATACTGCTATGCGCTGGCAGTTCACGCTCTGACTGGTGAGGTGCGCCGCACCCGCCGCACATTGAACGCGCTAACAATCAACACACCTTGCAGCGCCGCCAAGCCCAGCAGCACGCTGCGGTAGTGGCCGTTGTCCATCATCAACCCGAACAGCAGCGGCGCTGCGGCTTGCCCAATGTCCAGCCCCGCATACACGACACCATAAACGCGACCGGACGCGTTTTCGGGGGTAGAGCGTTTGACGAGCAAATCACGCGATGGGCCGGCAATGCCAGATGCAAATCCCATGAGGCCAAACAAGGCAGGCACCACCCACTGGCCCCAATTGCCGAATTGACCAACAGCGAGCAGCACGGCCACCGCAGCCGCCATAGCAAATGCAGTGCCCACAATGCGCTCACAGCGCGACGGGTCGGCCGCTAAAAATCCGCCCAGCACCATGCCGCCTGCACTTAGCAACATGTAAATCGTCAAGCACAGCGCAACCAACGCAACAGGCACGCTGTGCAACTGCCGGGCAGCTTCGGGGGCAAAGGCTTGCACTACGCTCAAAGCCGCCGCGTACCAGAAGAAAAACGAAAAGCACATCCATACCGCAGGAATGCGCAAGAACGCAAAGCTGCTGTCTTTGTCACTTACTGCACCGCTTTTGCTGGCGGCCGCAATTGGCAGCTCCAACTTGTCCCGATTGACCACCAGCACCGCAAGCACGGCAAACGTCAGAACACCCGCCGAAGCCACGGCCACACGCCACGAATAGGCATAGGTCAGCGCCACCATCATGGCAGGTGCCAGCGCCCAACCGAGGCTGCCAGTAATGCCGTGCACGCTGTATGCATGGCCCAGCCGATGCGCGCTGATTTTGCGGTTCAGCAGGGTGTAATTCACGGGGTGAAAAACGCCGTTGCCCGCGCCCGCCAAAATAGCAAAAGCAGCAAGCATCCAGTAGCTGGTGCTAATGGCGTAGCCGAATGCCGCAATGCCTAGCAGCGCCAGGCCAGCGAACAAGATGGGACGTGGGCCGTACCGGTCAACCCAAAACCCTGACGCCGCCTGCGCCGCGCAAGACACCACAAAAAACAGCGTTAACAAAAAAGCGAGCTCGGTATAACTCACGCCAAACTCGGTTTTCAGCCACGGGAAAAGCGGTGCCAGCAGCAACTGGCTGAAGTGGCTAATTAAATGGGCAATGCCGACCAGGCCCATCACGTCGGCGTCAGGGCGCAGCGGTGTGCGTACGGGACGGTGTGGGGGCGCGGGAAAAACTGCAGACATAACCCATCGTAAATCAACTGTGGGCAAACTAAACATGGGCGCTGCACAATCAGTGCATTGCCATCGCCGCCTCATACTGCAACATGTCCGAATCCAGCCCTGCCAAGCCTCTTAGCACCCCATCTGCCCAAGGAAAATTCGTCACTGGCTCAACGCTCAAGCATGTCATTGGCATGACGGTGTCTGGCTCGGTTGGGCTCATTGCAGTGTTTGCGGTAGACCTGCTCAATTTGTTCTACATATCGCTGCTGGGCCAAAAAGAGTTGGCCGCTGCTGTTGGTTATGCCGGCACGCTGCTGTTTTTTGTCGTCTCACTGTCGATTGGTTTGGCTATTGCCGTCAGCGCAATCACATCACGCGCGCTGGGCCGGGGCGACCGCGCGCAAGCCCAGCACATGGCAGGCGCATCGCTGGTGCTGATGGTGGGCAGCATGTCGATTGGCGCGTTGGCGCTGTTTCCTTTTATCGGCAGCTTGCTGGGCGTTTTGGGCGCAACAGGCGTTACGGCTGACCTGGCGCTGCGCTTTACGCAGTGGGTGCTGCCGTCTGCGCCGCTGCTTGGTGCAGGCATGTGCATCAGCGCGCTGTTGCGGGCGCTGGGCGATGGCAAACGTGCCATGTATGTCACTCTCAGTGCAGCAGCCGCAGTCGCGGTGCTTGACCCTTTGTTTATTTTTGGCTTTGGCTGGGGCCTCGACGGCGCAGCGTTGGCAACTGGCGCGGCCCGCGTGGTAATGGTGTGCGTGGGCTTGTACGGCTTGGTGCGCGTTCACCACCTGCTGGCGCCGCCCACCCGGGCGGAGCTCTTAGCTACGGCAAAGCCGTTTTTCGCAATTGGTTTGCCGTCCATATTGACGCAAGTTGCAACGCCCGTGGGTAACGCGTTTGTCACTGCAGCCATTGCACCGTTTGGCGACAGCGCCATTGCCGGATGGGCCATTGTTGGCCGGATTATTCCGGTGGCGTTCGCCGCGCTGTACGGCTTGTCTGGCGCAGTGGGGCCTATTCTTGGTCAAAACCTGGGCGCGGGTCGATATGACCGCCTGCGCACCACCATGACGGACAGCTTAAGGGTTGTAGTGGTGTACGTACTGGCGATGTGGCTGCTGATGGCGCTGTTCAGCGGCGTGATTGCCGATGCGTTTGGCGCTACCGGCGAAGGCCGCGAAGTGATTGTTTTCTTCTGCCAGTTTGTGGCGGCCAGCTTTGTATTTAACGGCGCGGTTTTTGTTGCGAATGCAGCGTTTAACAACCTCGGCTTTGTGCTGTATTCGACAGCGCTAAATTGGGGCCGTGCCACGCTGGGTGTAGCGCCGTTTATTTGGCTGGGCGGTCAGTGGTACGGCGTTAAGGGCGTGCTGGCGGGCTATGGTTTGGGGGTGGTACTGTTTGGCGTGGTGGGGGTTTGGGGCTGCTTTAAAGTGTTGAAAACGCTGGAGC
>JANPDQ010000546.1:0-2632 GCA_031431575.1 Polaromonas sp. | reverse complement strand
GTGCCGGGCATTGTGCTGGCCACCGTGTTTGTCACCTTCCCTTTTATTGCACGCGAGCTGATTCCCTTGATGCAGGCGCAAGGCAATGATGAAGAGCAGGCCGCCATTGTGCTGGGCGCCACCGGCTGGCAAACCTTTTGGCACGTGACACTGCCCAACATCAAATGGGGGCTGATTTACGGCGTGATCTTGTGCAATGCACGGGCCATGGGTGAGTTTGGTGCGGTGTCGGTGGTGTCTGGCCATATTCGCGGGCAAACCAACACGCTGCCGCTGCATGTCGAGATTTTGTACAACGAATACCAGTCGGTAGCCGCCTTTGCCGTAGCGTCGCTGCTGGCGATTTTGGCGTTGGTTACGCTGGCCATCAAGTCAGTTGCCGAGTGGCGGCATGCCGCCGAGATGAAAGCCGCCGCTGCACTGCCGCCTGAGCGTCCCACCGATGAAATGAAAAGTTGAAAAGATAAAAATGAGCATAGAAATCCGCAACATCAGCAAAAATTTTGGTAATTTCAGGGCGCTGGGGGATGTCAGCCTGGACATTGAGTCTGGCGAACTGGTCGCACTGCTTGGCCCGTCGGGCTGCGGCAAAACCACGCTGCTGCGCATCATCGCGGGGCTCGAATCCCCTGACCACGGCAGCATCCACTTCAGCGGCGAAGACACCACCGATGTGCACGTGCGTGAGCGGCAGGTGGGCTTTGTGTTCCAGCACTACGCGCTGTTCCGCCACATGACGGTGTTTGAGAACGTTGCCTTTGGTTTGCGCATGAAGCCGCGCAGCCTGCGCCCGGGCGAAGTGCAAATTAAAGAAAAAGTCCACTCGCTGCTTAACCTGGTGCAGCTTGACTGGCTGGGCGACCGCTTCCCGTCTCAGCTGTCGGGCGGGCAACGCCAACGCATTGCATTGGCCAGAGCACTGGCAGTCGAGCCCAAGGTGCTGCTGCTCGACGAGCCCTTTGGCGCGCTGGACGCGAAGGTACGCAAAGAATTGCGCCGCTGGCTGCGCCGCCTGCATGACGACCTAAATGTGACCAGTATTTTTGTCACGCATGATCAGGAAGAAGCGCTTGAAGTTGCAGACCGCGTAGTGCTGATGAACAAGGGCAAGGTCGAGCAGATTGGCTCGCCGCAAGAAGTCTGGGACCACCCGGCCAGCCCGTTTGTGTATGGGTTTTTAGGCGACGTGAATCTGTTCCACGGCCGCGCGCATGAGGGCGAAGTCAATCTGGAAGGCATACGCATCGCCTCACCCGAACACGCCAGCGCCCAGAACGCCAAAGCTTTTGCCTATGTCAGGCCGCATGACATTGACGTGCAGCCCTACACACACCAAGTGGTCACAGGCGAAGGCAAGAATGAGGGCATCGTGGCCAAACTCGACCGTGCCATTGTCATCGGCCCGATCGCCCGGCTGGAGCTGATCCCGAAAGACGACAACAGACCCGCAGGCGGCCCATTGGTTGACACGTTAATTGAAGCGCAACTGCCAGCGCAGCAATTCAATGAGCTGGGCCTGAAAGAGGGCGACACCGTGGTGTTGACCCCGCGCAAGGCCAGGGTGTTCGTCGATGCAGGTGAGGGGATTTGAGGCTCGAAATGGCTGGCAAGATCTGGGCAAATTTGCAGCGGCCACCAGCTTATTCAAGTGAACGCCACGCAAATGCTCGTTGAGCGCCTAATTGCAAATACGCTATTAAATTAATAGCTGCTTGCGCCGATATTGTCTGGGCTGCAGACCTATTTTGCTTAAATTGTGTGCATTTTAATGCGAATGTAGCGGAGCGCGTGAAACATTCGCCTGCCGGTTTGGGCATTTGACTTTGGTGCAATTGGCGTAGATCGACAGTGAATGGTCGGCAATGGTGAAGCCTTTGGCAGTTGCCACTGCATGCTGGCGCTTTTCAATCTCAGCGTCGTAAAACTCTTCCACTTTTCCGCAGTCAAGGCACACCAGGTGGTCATGGTGCTGGCCTTCATTCAGTTCGTACACCGCCTTGCCAGACTCAAAATTGCTGCGGTTCAATAGGCCCGCCTGCTCAAACTGCGTAAGCACCCGGTATACCGTGGCCAGGCCCACGTCAGAACGCTCTTCAAGCAGTACCCTAAAGACATCTTCAGCTGTCATGTGGCGCTGTTTGCCAGCCTGGAAAATTTCAAGGATTTTCAAACGCGGTAGCGTCGCTTTCAGGCCCGTGTTTTTTAGCTCGGTTATGTTACTCATAGGTTGCTCACAGGTTGCTCATGAAGTTTTTTTGTCAAAAATGACCGTGCCCTGGGTTTTGTAGCTCAGGGGCTGTGTTGAGCCCTGCCGCTACAATGAATCATCATATCGCTACACCCACACTATGCTTGAAAACTACCGTAGCAGCGCTTGGTCTGCGCTCAAAATTTGTGCGTTGGTCGCAGTCGCTTGCGCCTTTGCTGCGTGCAGCAGCACCAGCGGTGGTTCGGCCAACCCGGTCAACTGGATCACGCCTTACAAAATTGACGTAATTCAAGGCAATTTTGTGTCTAAAGAACAGGTCGAAGCGCTCAAAGTTGGTATGACGCGCGGCGAGGTCAAAGACGTGCTCGGCACACCATTGGTGGCCAGCCTGTTTCACGCTGATCGCTGGGACTATGTTTTTAC
>JANPDQ010000545.1:0-2056 GCA_031431575.1 Polaromonas sp. | reverse complement strand
CATCTACCTGCCACGCCGTTCGCGTGCGCACCGTGAGGCAGTCGATGGCGCGACCCCGGCGCTCGACGACCCGCGTCATGCCGCCTTCACCCAAGAGGTCAAGCTCGAGCCCTTTACCCGTGCCCTGCGCGAGACCGCGCCCAAGGTCTGGTTCACTGCCCTGCGCGCCACTGACACCGCAGTGCGCGCCCAGATGGACCCGGTCAGCGTCAACCCTGACGGCCTCATCAAAGTCGCGCCCCTGCTGCACTGGTCTTCCAAAGACCTCTACCAGTACTGCGAGATTCACGGCTTGCCCAACAACTTTGACTACGTGGACCCTACCAAGGGCGAAGACAACCGCGAATGCGGCCTGCACCTTTCGCATTGATTTTTCCACTGACTGAACGCCGATCCGAATTTCTGCACATCCAAAAAAGCACTAAATGAACGCCAGAGCCGACCATACGCTTGAACCCACAGTTTTAAGCAACGCCCACCTCGATGCACTTGAAGAAGAAGCCATCTTCATCCTGCGTGAGGTGGCTGCGAGTTTTGAGCGCCCCACGCTACTGTTTTCAGGCGGCAAAGACTCGCTGGTTCTGCTCAAATGCGCCGAAAAAGCCTTCGTCGATTCAGAGCGCGGCGGGCACATCCCCTACCCGCTGCTGATGATTGACACCGGTCACAACTTTACGGAAGTGACCGACTTCCGCGACTACCGCGCCAAACAGCTCGGTGCCAACCTGATTGTGCGCAGTGTTGAAGATTCGATGGCGCGCGGCACCGTGCGGCTGGCGCACGCTGGCGAGTCGCGCAACGTGCACCAGTCCGTCACGCTGCTGGAGGCGATTGATGAGTTTCGCTTTGACGCGCTGATAGGCGGCGCAAGGCGTGATGAAGAAAAGGCCAGAGCCAAAGAACGTATTTTTTCGCACCGCGATGCCTTTGGCCAGTGGCAACCCAAGGCGCAGCGGCCTGAGCTGTGGACGCTGTTCAATACCCGCATCCAGCCCGGTGAGCACTTTCGCGTGTTCCCGATCAGCAACTGGACCGAACTCGACGTGTGGCAATACATTGACCGTGAAAACATCGAGCTGCCATCGCTGTACTACGCACACCAGCGCAAAGTGGTCGAGCGCAAGGGTTTGCTGGTACCGGTGACCGAACTCACCCCGCTCAAGGATGGCGAAGTGGCCGTTGAAAAAACCGTACGCTTTCGCACCGTGGGCGACATCACCTGCACCTGCCCGGTCGACAGCCCGGCGATGAATGCTGCAGATGTGGTTCTCGAAACGCTGGCCGCAGACGTGAGCGAGCGCGGCGCAACGCGCATGGACGACAAAACGTCCGATGCGTCGATGGAAAAACGTAAAAAAGAAGGCTATTTCTGATGAGCGCTGTTATCAACCAAATTGCTGACGAGCAAGACACCCGCGCAGCTTTACGCTTCGTCACCTGCGGCAGCGTGGACGACGGCAAAAGCACGCTGATTGGCCGCTTGCTGGTCGACAGCAAGACCGTGCTGCAAGACCAGCTGGCTGGCGTGCAGCGCGGCGGGCAGACTGACCTGGCGCTGCTGACCGACGGCCTGCAGGCCGAGCGCGAGCAAGGCATCACGATTGACGTGGCTTACCGCTACTTCAACACCGCAGCACGCAAGTTCATCATTGCCGACGCACCCGGCCATGAGCAGTACACCCGCAACATGGTCACCGCCGCATCAAGCTCTGACGCTGCCGTGGTGTTGGTTGACGCGACCAAGCTCGACTGGCAAGCTGCATTGCCGGAGTTGCTACCGCAGACTCGCCGCCATAGCCTGCTGGTGAATTTACTTCGCGTACCTGCAATCGTCTTTGCAGTCAACAAACTGGATGCTGTGGCAGACCCTGCGCTGGCATTTGCCAATATCAGCGCAGCACTCACGCAGTTTGCCGGTGATGCAGGCATTCCTGTCAACACCATCGTCCCCATTTCGGCATTGATTGGCTTCAATGTGGTGGATAGAAACCCCGGTTGGTGCAACTACAACGGGCGCAGCCTGCTACAAATATTAGAGCAACTATCGAGCACTCCG
>JANPDQ010000544.1:0-8781 GCA_031431575.1 Polaromonas sp. | reverse complement strand
CGAGATTTCTTCAACCACCGCATTGCGCGCGGTACGCACGCGGGCTATTTCCAGGTCGGTTTTGTCGGCGTCTACAAAGTAGTGCGCTACATCAGCGCGGCTTGACGCCACCAGCACGGCACGGCCAATCGCGATACCGCGAGAGACCGCCAGGCCGTGTACTGAAAAGGTCATCTTGTCGCCAATAAAGAGCGCTGAAAAATACGAAATTCATTCACCGCAGAGGCGCAGAGAACGCCGAGAAAGAAACGCAGAGGAAGAGTAATTTCAAAATTTTCTTTCTCTGCGGTTCTCTGCGTTCTCTGCGCCTCTGCGGTGAATGTCTGCGATTGCGACTCATCACTCTTGGCTATGGGGAACAAAATCACTCACCTTCTCCAAACTTGTCGTGAATGAGTGCCAAAAGCGCGTTCATCGCAGCCTGCTCATCCGCGCCGTTTGTCTCCACCACCACGGTGCTGCCGATGCCAGCGGCCAGCATCATCACACCCATGATGCTCTTGGCGTTAACGCGGCGCTCGCCCTTGCTCATCCAGACTTCGCAGGCGAAGCTTCCAGCCAGTTTTGTGAGTTTTGCCGATGCCCTCGCATGTAAACCTAATTTATTGCTGATGCTCGTAGTCGTCTGGATCATGGTTTCTTTTAGCTTGATTTTGCGGTGCGATAGTGGCCACTTGCATCACGCCCTGCGTTGCCCCCGCCAGCGCGCGCGCCATTAAGGCATCCAGTGGCTCATGGCGGTAACACACGGTGCGCAGCAGCATGGGCAAATTAACGCCAGTCAGCAGTTTTGATGGTTGGCCATCCACCAGTTTTTGTGCCACGTTGCACGGCGTTGCACCAAACACGTCCACCATGACCAGCGCATTTGGCATGCCAAGCTGGCTGAAAATAATGCGCGCCTGGGCCAGCGTTTCTTCAGGCGGTGTGTTGGGCTGTACGTCTAACGCCACCACGCCAGCCGCACAGTCAGGGTAGACGTGCAACGCACACTGGCGCAGGGCGCTTGCCAGCGGGGCGTGGGCAATGATGAAAATTCCGTTCATACGCCCTAATTATCGGCTTTGGCCACCAGGAAATAGACGTATGAGGCAATTGCGCAACACAAAAACACCCCCATTGCCGCCTGGAAACTGGCAACGCGCGCCAGGCCCATCGCCGCAAAGCCATCGATCAGCAAACCTATGCCCCACTGCACCACGAACACACCCGAAAAAATCACCAGATTAAAAGCCGACAGCGCCCGCCCCACCAACGAAGCGGGAAACGCCAACCCAATTGCGGGTTGCGACAAACTGATTACGCTTGAGCCCATACAAAACAAGGCCCACCCCAGCCAGCCAGTGGATTCACCGCCTGCAATGCAACCGGCAAGCGCCAGCAAACTGAGCGGCGCACCGCGCGCAATCAGCTTGTCGGCCGTCAGGCCATGGCCAGCCAATCGGGGGCCGAGCAAGCCCCACAACCAAAACGTAACCAGCATGGCCGCGTTGATGTAAAACAGGCCAGTAGCCGCCTGAAGCGGCGAGTAGCCGGCCACCTTCACCATCCACGGGCCCGCCCACAGGGTTTGAACTGCCACCAGACCGCCGTAGTTAAAAAAGGCCAGCGGTGCAAGCCTTTGAAAATAACGATTACGCCACACCGTGCTGTAGCTTGCGGCCGGGCCGGCGCCGGGAGTGGCAGTTTTGGGCCAGCTGGGAACAATCAGCCAGATCACTGCCATTGCCAGCAAAATCATCGCTGCCAGAATCCAGAACAACGGCCGCCAGCCGGTCAGCGGCATCAGCCACTGCACGGGCAGCGTGGATGCAAGCATGCCGAGCGATCCGCTCATCAGCATCCACGAGTTGGCGCGCAGCAGGCTGTCGGCGTCCAGCCAGCGCCTGAAGCCCGTGAGTGGCGCCATCAGGCAGGCACTAACGCCCATGCCAATCAATACGCGCGCTACCAGCAGGCCGGTGAAGTTGCTGGCCAGCGCAAATGCCGCGCAGCCAATCACGCCGACACTTAAAAAGCACAGCATGACGCGCTTCGGGCCGTATCGGTCAAGCCAGCTGCCCAGCGGTAATTGCGTGGCGGCAAAACCTAAAAAGTACCCTGCACCCAGCAGCCCCAAATCGCCTGCTTGCAGTGAAAATTCGCGGCTTAATTCCGGAGCCAGTGTTGCGGTAATGGCCCGTACCAGCGCCGAGCAAAAGTAAGCCGCTGCAAAGGTTAAAAAAACCAGCGCAGCGGTTTTTTTATCGAGTAAATGGGAACTGGAAGCTTTGGGAGCTGTGGAGGGCAGGCCCGCGCTGGCTGTGGATGGATTATTCAAACTTTATTCCTGAAAAGTAGGTTTCCGCGACATCTGGCTTTACGTCAGCGCCATAAATCACTGCTTGAAACACGGTTGCGCCTTGCGCAAAATACGCTGCGTGCCCAACCACTGGCGCGCCGTCTGCGCGCTGCCCGTTGGCTTTTACCCACACGGCAGGCGCGCTTGGTGCACCAGCCAGCTTCAGGGCTTGTGTACTGTCGGCCTTCGCAGCGTTCATGTTCGCCAGCGTCAGTTGTTGCCAGGCCAGCAATATCACCGGGACTTGGGCAGCATCGCCCACATCGGCTGCTGAAATGGCAAACGTCAACCCGCCCGCGTCGCAACCAAGCATGCGTAGCGCGGTGGGCTTGCCGCCCAGCGGGACTTGCTTTTCTGCTTTGTCCGGTTTGCAGGGCAACAGCAAACTCAGGGCAGTGCCTTCGGGCCGCACTTCGCGCCAGTTCAGCGTTGGGCTACAGGCAATCAGGGCCAGGATCAGGATCAGGATCAGCGCGAAAGCCATCAACTGGCAAAAAATTGTGGTGACTCGCATGGCGTGCTGGTGGCTTACGTAAAGTTTCCTTTCGACTTTACAGCGCTTTTGGCGGCACACGCTGCTGGACCAAGCTTATGCACCCAATTGAGGCGGCACCGACAGATCTTTTGCACCAATCTGGGCATGATGATTGCTTAACCAGTGTTGCAAACCTCAAACCCCATGCAAGCCACAGCCCAACTCATGCCGCCAAATTTGAATGTGTCTGCGCAGTTGCCCCACCTTTTGGGCGAGGCAGGCCAAACCGTGTGGCGCGACAAGCTTTCGCAAATGCTGGAGTCGACTGGCGAGGGGATTTTCGGCATCGACACCGACGGCTGCTGCACCTTTATCAATCGGGCGGGGGCTGAACAGCTGGGCTGGCCCGCAGCCGCCGTGCTGGGCCGCAACATGCACGAGCTGGCGCACCACACCCATGCCGATGGCGAGCAGTGCGGCCAAGGCTACCCGGAGCAGCTTTGCCCGATTTTCAACGCCTTTCGCAAAGGTTTGCCCTGCCGAATTGACTCCGAACATTTCTGGCGCAAAGACGGGTCATCTTTTGCGGTGGAGTATTCGTCCTACCCAATTGTGGAGAGCGGTGTAGCGCAGGGTGCCGTCGTCACGTTCGTAGATATTTCTGCACGCAGGCAGGCAGAAGACGCGCTGCGCACCGCACACGCCCTGCTCGAGCAGCGCGTAAATGAGCGAACCCACGAATTGCAGCTTGCTTTGACGCAACTGCGCGAACTGTCGGCCTACACCCACACCGTACTTGAAGAAGAGCGCACCCGCATCGCGCGCGAGGTGCACGACGAGCTGGGCAGCTTGCTGGTCGCTTTGAAAATGGACGTGGGCTGGCTGGACAAGCGCTTGAGCGAGCAGCAGCAGCGGGGTGCCGATGCCGCCCAAGCCATGAGGGAAAACATGCGCAGCAAGTGCCAGAACATGGGCCGTCAAATCGAAACTGCGGTGGACAACGTTGGCCGCATCATCACTGACCTGCGGCCCAGCATTCTTGACCACCAGGGCCTGTGGGCAGCGCTGGACTGGCAAGCGCACGAGTTCGTGCACTCTGCTGAGATGCAATTGGATTGGCAGATGGATGTTGCGGGCGCAGCGCCGGTGGACGATCGGGCGGCCATCGGCATCTTTCGCATTTTTCAGGAAATGTTGAGTAATGTGGGCCGACACGCAGAAGCCAGCCGCATCGCCATAGCGATCAACGCCAACGAAGACACCATCAGCGTCAGCGTACAAGACGACGGGCGCGGGGCAGCCGCTGCCGAATTTGAAGCCGCTGATGCCTATGGCGTGATGGGCATGCGTGAAAGGGCGCGCCATCTGGGCGGCTCAATTGAGATAAGCAGCAAAATAGGCTTTGGGTCGTTGTTTAAGTTGCGCGTTCAGCTACTAAAAAATTAGCGTTGTGGGCACACTAAAAATTCTTATTGGTGACGACCACCGCATCGTGCGGGAAGGCATCAAGCAGTTGTTGGCTGACGCACCAGACATTGAAGTGGTGGCCGAGGCAGATACCGGGCCAGGCATTTTGGCCATGGTCGAAAGCCTGCAGGGGAGCCATGGCTTGCAGGCGGTGCTGCTCGATATTGCGTTACCAGGCCGCGACGGTATGGACGTTTTGCAAGCCTTGAAAAAAAGCTGGCCGCAGTTGCCGGTGTTGATGCTCAGCACCTACCCTGAAAAGCAATATGCGGTGCGCTGCATCAAGCTGGGCGCAGCAGGCTACCTGAACAAAAGCGCAGACCCGGACGACATGATTGCCGCGGTGCGCAAAGTGGCGACGGGCGGAGTGTACGTGTCAGGTGTCACCGCCGAGGCCCTGGCCAGCGCAGTTGCACCGGCCAGCGCCAAGCACGGACTTGATGCGCTGTCGCATCGTGAATACCAGGTCTACCGGCTGCTGACGGCTGGCAAGTCGGTGAGCGAAATTGGTGCGCAGCTTGCCTTGGCAGGCAACACGGTAAGCACATACCGGGCGCGCATTTTAGAAAAAACGGGCACGCGCAACGATGTTGAGCTGGCGCTGTATGCGCAGCAGCACGTCAAACCGGCAAATTGACGACATAGAGGACCAATTTGTAGTGCTGGCACTACGCAGCGTCCACGCGCGTGCCGTGATGTTGAACTGAAAGTGCTGGAGCCAGCAGTTCAGGCTTGGCAATTGCTAAGTAACCGTATCTTTTTTAAAAGGGTACGCCATGTCTAACCAGTTTGATGCTTTTGATGCCGACCGCCCACTGATGCTGCGCTGCGCCTGCGGTGAAAACCACGCACCCGATGAACACGGCGGTGCGCAAACCGAGCAAGCCTTGTCGCAAAGCTTCATGGAAGCCGCCATGGTCAAGGCGCTGTTCCCGGTTGACAGCCTGCGGCGCGGTTTTTTGAAAGCCGTAGGGGCCAACACCGCACGCGCCGCCATTGCCTCGCTGTTCCCGCTGGGCGCACTTGAGGCGATGGCCCAGGACAAAGGCCCGCTGGAAAAGAAAGACCTCAAACTCGGTTTCATCCCAATTACCTGCGCATCGCCACTCATCATGGCCGACCCGCTGGGCTTTTACAAAAAAGAAGGCCTGAATGTTCAGCTGAATAAAACTGCAGGCTGGGCGCTGATCCGCGACAAGATGATCAACAAAGAGCATGACGCATCGCATTTTCTGTCGCCAATGCCAATCGCCATGACGATGGGTTTGGGTTCGACCCAAGTCAACATGAATGTAGCGACGATTCAAAACACCAACGGCCAAGCAATCACGCTGCACGTCAAGCACAAGGCAAACCGCGATCCAAAAGGCTGGAAAGGTTTTAAATTTGCCATTCCATTTGAGTACAGCATGCATAACTTTTTGCTGCGTTACTACCTGGCTGAAGCTGGGCTGAACCCGGATACCGATGTGCAGCTGCGCGTGCTGCCGCCAGCAGAAATGGTGGCGAATTTGCGCGCTGGAAACATCGACGGCTTTCTGGGGCCTGATCCGTTCAACCAGCGTGCGGTGTATGACGAAGTCGGCTTCATCCACATTTTGTCCAAAGAAATCTGGGACGGCCACCCGTGCTGCGCTTTTGGTGTGTCAGACGAGTTCATCAAACAGAACCCGAACACCTTCGCAGCGCTGTACCGCGCGGTGCTGGGCGCGTCGTTCATGGCCAGCCAGCCGAAAGACCGCGAACTGATCGCCCGCGTGATTGCCCCTGCGCAGTACCTGAACCAGCCGGAAGCAGTGCTAAACCAGGTGCTGACAGGAAAGTTTGCTGACGGCCTGGGCAATATCAAAAACGTTCCCGACCGCGCCAACTTTGACCCGGTACCGTGGCAGTCTATGGCGGTGTGGATGCTGACGCAAATGAAGCGCTGGGGCTACGTGAAGGGAGAGGTCAATTACAAACAGATCGCTGAAAAAGTCTTTTTGCTGACCGACGCCAAAAAGCAGATGAAGCTGGCGGGTTTTAACCCACCAGAAGGCGCGTACAAAAAGTTCAAGGTGATGGGCAAAGAGTTTGATCCTATGAAGCCCGACGAATACGTGAAGAGTTTTGCAATAAACAAGATGGGCTGATCCAAGCGTTTATGAAATCATTGAATCTCAAGGCGGGTCTCGTCTCGCTGCTCATCTTTTTGTCCATCCTCGGCATCTGGTTCTTGGCCACGCAATCATCCGGCGTTGCGCCTCCAAGCAGTACTGTCGGCATGACAGCCGATCAAATTGAATACCAGAAGATGATGGGCAAAGACGTGGGCAGCACCAAGACCACGGGCTTTCCAACACTGAGTCAAATGGGCACGGCCATCTGGAAGCAGGTGTCGAACCCGATCTATGACAACGGGCCAAACGACAAGGGTATTTTGATTCAGCTCGGGCATTCGCTGGCGCGTGTGGGGCTGGGGTTCTTGCTGGCCTGCCTGGTGGCGATTCCTTTGGGTTTTGTAATTGGCATGTCGCCACTCCTGCGGCGTGCGCTTGATCCGTTCATACAAGTGCTCAAACCGATCTCGCCATTGGCCTGGATGCCACTTGCGCTGTACACCATCAAAGACTCATCGATCAGCGGTATTTTTGTAATTTTTATTTGCTCGGTCTGGCCGATGTTGATCAACACCGCGTTTGGCGTATCAGCTGTCAAACGTGAATGGCTGAACGTGGCCGCCACGCTAGAAGTCAGCCCGCTGCGCAGGGCTTTTCTAGTGATCTTGCCCGCCGCCGCACCGACGATTTTTACCGGCATGCGGATCTCCATGGGCATTGCCTGGCTGGTGATTGTGGCGGCTGAAATGCTGGTTGGCGGCACGGGCATTGGCTACTTTGTCTGGAACGAGTGGAACAACCTGTCATTGACGAATGTGATCTTTGCGATTTTGGTGATTGGCATTGTCGGCATGCTGCTTGATTTGGCTTTTGCGCAATTGCAAAAGATGGTGACCTATGTTGAATAACGCAAATGCACCCATGCCCGGCTTTCTCAAAGTTGAAGGCTTGCGCAAAACATATGTTGCCAACAAACCGGTCTTTGCCGATGTCAGTTTTGCCATCGACAAGGGCGAGTTTGTGTGCATCATTGGCCATTCAGGCTGCGGCAAAACCACGGTGCTCAATGTGCTGGCCGGGTTGGACACCGCCACGTCGGGCAACTGCTTCATGGACAACCGCGAAATTGCAGGCCCCAGCCTGGAGCGCGGCGTGGTGTTTCAAAGTCATGCCCTCATGCCTTGGCTGACCGTGCGCAGCAACATCGCTTTTGCGGTGGTGTCGCGCTGGGCTGATTGGTCCAAAGCCGAGGTCAATGCGCACGTTGAAAAGTTTGTTGCCATGGTCGGCCTGATGCCCGCGATTGACAAAAAACCATCACAACTGTCAGGTGGCATGAAGCAGCGCGTCGGCATTGCCCGGGCCTTTGCCATTCAACCCAAAATGCTGCTGCTGGACGAGCCGTTCGGTGCACTCGACGCGCTGACACGCGGCACGATTCAAGACGAGTTGATGACCATCGTGCGGGACACGCAGCAGACCGTTTTCATGATTACCCACGATGTGGACGAAGCAATTTTGCTCGCTGACCGCATCATTTTGATGACGAATGGCGCAGAGTCAGCAACTGGTTACACGCCCGGCGGCATTGGTGAAATCGTCGTCAACACCCTGCCCAAAAAACGCACCCGTGCCGAGCTGCACCATCTGGACGGCTACTACGACCTGCGCAATCACATCGTCGACTTTCTCATCAAGCGTGCCAAACCCGGCGCACATTAATTTTTACACTGAAGGAGCAAAAAAATGAACCGCAACGACATCACCGAAAAAATCATCACCGTCAAAGTCGCCAAAGGCATCAAATGGGAAGATGTAGCCAAAAAAGTCGGCATGAGCAAAGAATGGGTCACCGCTGGTTGCCTTGGGCAAATGACGTTTGACGCGACTCAGGCCAAAGCAGTCGCCAAAATTTTTGGGTTGACTGCTGACGAGCAAAAGTGGCTACAGGTTGTGCCGTACAAAGGCTCACTGCCCACACCCGTGCCAACAGACCCGCTGATCTACCGCTGGTATGAAATTGTGAGCGTTTACGGCACGACCATCAAAGAGCTGATTCACGAAGAGTTTGGCGACGGCATCATGAGCGCGATTGACTTTTCGATGGACATTGTGCGCACACCTGACCCCAAAGGCGACCGCGTGAATGTGGTGTTGTCGGGCAAGTTTTTGCCGTACAAGCAGTATTGAGCAAAGCATCAATCGGGGGTTCACGCCGTTTTGACTTGATGCGGTCAAAATGGCGTCATGACTTCATCTCATTCTTTAAGCGGCATCCGCGTTCTCGATTTGTCCCGGGTGCTGGCAGGCCCTTGGTGTACGCAAACCCTGGCTGACCTGGGCGCTGACGTCATCAAAATTGAACGCCCTGGAACAGGTGACGACACCCGCACCTGGGG
>JANPDQ010000543.1:0-1999 GCA_031431575.1 Polaromonas sp. | reverse complement strand
TGCGCAGGCCAGTCCAAGCTGACTGCTGATGCTGGCGAGTGGAAATACGTTGCCAAAGGCACCTGCGAAAGCATGAAGGGCATGTCCGCCGACGCCGCCAAGGCCAAAATCAAAATGATGTCTGAGAAAAAGGGCTGATCCCGAACAGATCCAGCGCTGGGCTTTTGCGTAGCTTCTTATCTTTAAGGCCCAGCTCTTGACACCCACCCCAGCCAGTTCAGCCGTTGTCGGAATTGGCTGGCGGCATCCCCATTACGAGGAAGTGCTCCAAGCACGTCCTCGTATTGACTTTTTAGAAGTCCACTCCGAGAATTTTTTTGACGGTGGCGGCGCGGCTTTGGCTGTGCTCAAACAAGGGCGTGCGCACTATCCTGTCAGCGTGCACGGCGTTGGCCTGGGCCTGGGATCTGCTGTCGGTATTGACCCGTGGCACCTGGACCAATTGGCGCAACTGGTGGAGCGCATTGAGCCTGTTCGCGTGTCTGACCATGCCTGCTTTGCGCGTGTCCACCTCGCCGGCGCGGAGGTACACGCCGCCGACTTGCTGCCGATTCCGTTCAATGATGCCGCGCTCGATGTGCTGTGCAGCAACGTGCAGCGCGTGCAAGAGCGCTTAAAGCGCCAGTTGCTGATTGAAAACTTGTCGGCTTACGTCACCCCGGCGGGCGACACGCTGGCAGAAACGGATTTTTTAAACCAACTGGTCAGCCGCACTGGCTGCAGCTTGCTGGTGGATGTCAACAACATTTATGTCAACGCCCTGAATGCGCAATTGGCAGGCAGCACGGCTGAGCCGGTTGCGGCATGCACGGCCTGGCTGGACCGCATCAGCGCCAACGCTGTGGGCGAGCTGCACCTGGCCGGCCACATCACAACTGAAGACATGGTGATTGACGACCACGGCAGTCGCGTGTGCGAGGCGGTGTGGCGCATCTACCGCCACGCGCAGGCGTGCTTTGGCAATGTGCCAGCGCTGATTGAATGGGACACCAACATCCCGCCGCTGGCTGTGTTGCTGGCAGAAGTTGATTTGGCGCGCGCGGCGCTTGCAGCATGACGCAGCTGTCAAGCGCGCTTGCAGAGCAGCAGGCCAGCATGCTGGCAGCCTTGCTGGGGCGTGGCAGTCTTGACCAGCTGCAGGCGAATTTACGCGCTGATGGTTCAGCCCAGGCGCGCTTGGCGCAGCGCGGCATAGAGGTGTATCGGGCCAATGCGGCAGCCTCGGCAGAACGCAGCCTGAGCGGCACCTTCCCGGTGCTGGCGCAGATGATCGGGCTGGAGAGTTTTGAGCCGTTGGCCAGGCATTTCTGGCGGCAGCACCCGCCGCAGCGCGGTGACCTGGCGCAGTGGGGCGCGGCCTTGCCAGATTTTTTAGCGGCCGCGCCGCAGCTTGTAGCTGAGCCATTTTTAGCCGATGTTGCGCGCGTGGAATGGGCGCTGCACGAAGCCGCCACAGCTGAAGACGCCGTGCTGGACGCGGCGAGCTTTGCGTTGCTGGCAACTGAAGACGCGCCGCACACCCTTGCCATCAGCAAAGGCTGCGTTTTGCTGCGCAGCGCGTATCCGGTGGCAACACTGCTCAATGCGCACTTGTCAAGCGAGCCCACGCTGGAGGTAGCGGCACTGCACCTGGCCAGCGGCACCTTTGAGGCGGCGCTAATTTGGCGGCATGGATTCAAGCCCCGCGTGCGCACCGTGGACGCGGGCGAAGCTGCGCTCATCGACGGTTTGTTGCGCCGCCAGCCGCTGGACGACGCGCTGCAGGCCGCGTGCGATGCAAACGCAGATGCAGGTGCACAGTTTGACTTCAACGCTTGGCTAGGCCACGCGGTGCAAAGCGGGCTGGTGACTGGCGTAATCGAGTTAGAGCGCTAGAGTCTGCCAAATCAAAAAACGTAAACCATTAAAAACAGGGAGATTTCATGACAACCAAACCACCAGGCCTTATCGGCACCATCAGCAACGCTTGGGCGCCAATTACGCGGCTGCTGGATGCACT
>JANPDQ010000542.1:0-2059 GCA_031431575.1 Polaromonas sp. | reverse complement strand
CTCGTTACCGGCGGCTCACGCGGCCTGGGCCTGCAAATGGCGCATGCGCTGGGTGAGGCGGGCGCAAAAATCATGCTGAGCTCACGCAAGGCTGAAGACTTGAAAGAGGCCGCCGCAGAACTCAAGGCCGCGGGCATTGATGCCGACTGGATTGCTGCCGACTGCGCCAAAGAGCTTGAGATTCGCATGCTGGCAGACGAGACCATCAAACGCATGGGCCACGTTGACATCCTCGTCAACAACGCTGGCGCCGCTTGGGGCGCACCGGCTGAAGACCACCCGGTGGAGGCCTGGGACAAGGTGATGAACCTGAACATTCGCGGCTACTTTATTTTGTCGCAGCACATTGCCAAGCACTCGATGATTGCCCGCAAGCATGGCCGCATCATCAACATCGCGTCTATTGCTGGCTTGGGCGGCAACCCCAGCGGCATGCAGACCGTTGCGTACAACACTTCCAAAGGCGCGGCGATTAATTTCACGCGGGCTCTGGCGGGCGAGTGGGGCGTGTACGGCATCACGGTTAACGCTATTTGCCCCGGCTTTTTCCCCAGCAAGATGACGATGGGCACGCTCAAAGCCATGGGTGAAGAAAAACTGGCTGCACACGCACCGCTCAAGCGCTTGGGTGACGATGAAGATTTAAAGGGCTTGTGTGTGCTGTACGCGTCTGATGCGGGTAAGCACATTACAGGGCAATATCTAGCTGTGGATGGCGGCGTCTCAATAGTTACCGGAGGCTAACGTGTCCATCGGTTTCGGCGTCGAAATCCCGTTTGTCTCACATCTCGGTTTTGAGCTTGAAAAGTTTGAAAACGGTGAGTCCGCGATTGGTTACAGCCCAAAACCTGAGCACTTGAACTCCTTTGCAGTCACGCACGGCGGCGCCATCATGACGCTGCTTGACGTGACACTGGCAACCGCCGCCCGCAGCGTACAAACGGACATGGGAGTGGTCACGATTGAGATGAAAACCAGTTTCATGCAGCCTGCGCCGGGCGACGGCAGCCGGTTGACCGCCAAAGGGCGATTGATGCACCGTACCGCAACGCTGGCGTTCACCGAGGCCACGTTGTTTGACGCGCAGGGCAAGGCCTGCGCGCATGCGACAGGGACTTTTAAATACGTTAAACGACTGGTGACTGGACCAAGAACCAGCAACCCGCTGACAGGCGCTGCGGGCCAATTGCCTCAAAGTGGCATTTCTACCGATTAAGGGTAGTTTTTAGCTGTTTTTTAGCCCTTTTTTGTATCAAATCGTGCTGTAGCGCAACAAATACAGGCGCAAGCAGCTATCAAATTAATAGTGTTTTTAACCCCATTGAATGGAGTCCATCATGCCAAGCAACCAGCAAATCCTTCTTGACAACCGCCCAACGGGCGAGGCCGTCGCCAGCAACTTCAAATTGACGACTGCTGACACGCCTGCACTGGCCGATGGCCAGGTTTTGGTACGCCACCATTTTTTAAGCCTGGACCCCTACATGCGTGGCCGCATGAACGACAGCAAAAGCTACGCTGTGCCCCAGGCGCTTGGCCAGGTGATGGGCGGCGGCACGGTGGGCGAGGTGGTTGAAAGCCGTTCGCCCAAGTTTGCAGTGGGAGACGAGGTGGTCGGCATGGGCGGCTGGCAGCAGTTCAGCGTGGTTGACGCTGAACAGATTGGCGCACTGCGCAAGGTGGACACCACCCACGTGCCGTTGTCGCACTACCTTGGCGCGGTGGGTATGCCGGGCGTGACGGCCTATTACGGCCTGGTCAAAATCATTGAAGTCAAGGAAGGTCAAACCGTGGTCGTCAGCGCTGCAACGGGCGCTGTCGGTAGCGCGTTTGCCGCCTTGGCCAAAGCACGTGGCTGCCGGGTTGTCGGCATCGCGGGTGGGCCAGACAAATGCAAATACGCAGTGGCTGAACTGGATTTTGATGCGTGTATTGACTACAAGCTGCACGACAATGCGGGCTCGCTGGCAAAAGCCATCAAAGCCGAGTGCCCAAAAGGCATCGACGGCTACTTTGAAAATGTAGGCGGTATGGTGCTGGACGCAGTGCTGCCGCTGAT
>JANPDQ010000541.1:0-1600 GCA_031431575.1 Polaromonas sp. | reverse complement strand
GTGAATGTGCCGCCACGGTCGATCCAGAATTGCCAACGCTTGTCGTTGCTTGAAGCGCTTGAAATGGGTGTGGTGTCTTGCGTCATTTTTTAAATTCTGAGAGCAGGTTACTTAATATAGTAGGGTACAAAAATGGTGTTGGCTTCATTACCGACATAGCGCACCCACTCGCGTGAGAATTTTTCGCCCATGCGTTTTATTTCCAGATCCACGTCTGCTGGAATGCGGTCAATCTTCACGCCATTGGCGCGCAGCTCTTCCGTCGCACTTAGCGCCAAGGCTTGGCTGGCCGACCAGCCGCGTGCCTCAGCATCGCCAGCAGCTTTGAGCACCGCACTCCGCGTTTCAGGTTTGAGCGCATCAAATGCTTTGGTACTGACAAACACCACGTTTTTCGGAAACCAGGCATTGATCTCGTAGTAATACTTGATTTGTCCCCACACCTTGTTTTCAACACCCGTCAGCGCGGAGGTGATCATGTTGTCCATCCGCCCTTCAGCCAAGGCTTTGCCCACGTCCACCATCGGCACATCGACTGGCTTGGCACCCAGTAGCTCAGCAATGCGCAGGGTGGTGGCGTTGTAGGTGCGCATTTGCGTGCCTTTGAAATCAGCCAGGCTGCGAACCGGCTTGCTGGAATGCAAGCCCTGCGGCGGCCACGGCACGGCGTAGAGCAACGTCAATCCGCGCTCGGCAAAGTGCTTTTCGATGCCGGGGCGCTGCAGCTTCCAGAGCCGCTGCGCGTCGCTGTAGGTACTGACCACAAACGGTACCGAGTCTGCGCCCGCAATCGGGATATCTTTGACCATGCTGGTCATGATGGTCTCGCCCGCCTGGGCTTTGCCGTCCCGCACCGCCTGGCTGATGTCGGCCAGCTTGGCCAGTGTGCTGTTGGGGAAAACGTCAATTGTTAACTGTCCACCGCTGGCTTGGCCCACATCACGTGCAAACTGCGCAATGTTTTGCGTATGGAAAGACTCCGCCCGGTAGCCGGTAGCGAGCTTCCAGCTGGTCGCGTTGGGTGCTGCAGCAGACTGGGCCAGGCAAAGCCCTGCCAGCGAGGCTGCCAAAGCAGCTCCGATATGTTTGATCTTCATGATGATTCCTCAGGTGTGAGAAAGAAGCAGCGTGATGTGCTGCGGTCGTTGGTACTGTGCCATGTGGCGCTACTTTGAAACGCCCATCACCATGTCCGGCACGATGGTGACAATTTGCGGAAATACAGTAACCAAAATAATGCAGACCACGAGGCAAAAGAAAAACGGGATAGCAGCTCGCGCAATCGTGTTGCTGTCTTTGCCTGTCATGTTTTGCAGTACGAATAAATTGAATCCTACCGGCGGTGTAACCTCGGCAATCTCGACCAGCAAGATCACAAAAATTCCAAACCAGATCAAATCAAAACCCGCCTTTTGCACCATCGGCATCACGACTGCAGCGGTGAGCACAATCATGCTGATGCCGTCGAGGGCTGTGCCCAAAACAAGATAAACCACCACCAAACAAGCAATGAGACTGTAGGGTGACAGATTCAATGAATCTACCCAGATGGCCAGCTCACGCGGCACACCTGTAAAGGCCATGGTTTTGGTTAAAAATG
>JANPDQ010000540.1:0-1726 GCA_031431575.1 Polaromonas sp. | reverse complement strand
GCCCAGTACATGAATTTGGCGATCTGACCTTCAACAAAAAAGCTGCCTTTGCTTAAGCTACCCATCAAGCTGCCGACCGACGAATATTCAGCCAGCGACACCAGCGAGCCCTGGTCGGTGTATATGTACGGCAAGACCGGCTTGCCTTCTATAAGCTCTGGCAAGTGGCGCGCCAGATACATTGCCTGCTGGTAAGCCGACTGCGCACGCGGTGGCACCCAGGTGCCATCTGGCTGCTGGCATGCCGCGCAGTCGCCAAAGGCGTAAATACTGGTGTCCCTGCTCGATTGCAGGCTGCCATTGACCATCAACTGGTTGAGCCTGTTGACTTCCAGCAGTTCTGCGCCGCCCAGGGTGGCCAAAAAGTCGGGGGCTTTCACCCCTGCTGCCCACACGGTGAGCGTTGATTTAATGACTTTGCCACTGGCCATTTTCAAGCTGTCTTTGGTCACCTCGACGACTTTTTCATTCGTGTGCACGTCAATAGCGAGTTTGCGCAGCTCTTTTTCAGCAGCATGGCCCAGGCGCTCAGGCAGTTGCGCCAGCAGGCGTGGCCCGGCCTCGACCAACGCAATTTGCAGGTCGGTTTCAGGGTTGATGTTTTCGAACCCGTAGTTGCCCATGATGCGTGCCGCCGAATGCAACTCTGCCGCCAGCTCAACACCGGTAGCGCCGCCGCCCACGATGGTGACGGTAAGCATGCTTTGGCCCGGCACCCGGGGCAATGTTTGCGCGCGCAGGCATTCATTGATCAATCGGGCGTTGAAGTATTTGGCGGCTGCCGGGCTGTCGAGCTTGATGGTGTGCTCAGCCGCGCCCAGCGTGCCAAAGTCGTTGGTCTGGCTGCCTACAGCGATGACAAGGGTGTCGTACGCGACCGACTGCGCCGGTGTGATTTCGCGGCGCATGGCGTCGTGGGTGGCTGCCAATTGAATGGTTTTTGCAACCCGGTCAATGGATGTCAGCTTGCCCAGGCGAAATTTAAAGTGGTTCCAGCGCGCTTGGGCCAGGTATTCAATTTCCTCGGCATGGGTGTCAAAGCTGCCCGCCGCCAACTGGTGAAACAGCGGCTTCCACACATGGGTGCGCGCGCTGTCTACCAGCGTGATGTGGGCTTTGTTTTTTTTACCCAGCCGCTTGCCCAGTTGCGTGGCCAGTGCCAGCCCGCCAGCCCCTCCGCCGACGATAACGATACGTTGCATACATTCCCTCTGTCACTTACGTGCTGTTTTGCGCCAAAAATCGGCAATTTGCAAGCATTTTAGCCCAGTAGCGCAACAAATATGGGCGCAAGCAGCTACTAAAGTAATAGCGTTATGCCGATACCTCATAACCTCTGCAGCCAATTCAGCGCTGATTGGCCCGCACGCGGTTAACTTCTAGAGGGCTCACACCACTGGCCTGGTTGCCCCAGGCGCTGCGGATATGGCTCAGTACGCTGGCAATCTCGGTGTCGTTCAGGCTCAAGATGTATGGCGGCATACCGAACGGGCGCGGGTTGCCTGCGGTGGCGGGGGCATAACCGCCATTCAAGACGATTTGCACCAGATTCGTGGTGTGCGGCATTACCACTGCGCGATTGCCTGCTAGCGCTGGGTAGGCCAGCTGGCTGCCGATGCGCTGGCCCATGCCACCCGCGCCGTGGCATTGCGCGCAGTGCAGCTCGTACAGCTTTGCGCCCTGGCTGGCAAACGTTTGGGGCACCACGCCGGTTTGCACGGTGGGC
>JANPDQ010000539.1:0-5589 GCA_031431575.1 Polaromonas sp. | reverse complement strand
ACCCCATAAGCGCTGGCATCTGCCAAGTTCATGCCAGCGATGGATTACATGTTGGTAACCTCAAGCTGATTGGTGACGCCTGGAAGTTCAAGGCAATTGGCTATGACGGCACGGGTCAAGTCATCCCCGGTGGCGGGCCGTTGACGGACAGGCACAACACAACTTTTGCTGCGCTTGATGCGATAGAAATAAGTCGGATTTTGGGCTAAAGATCGCTCGTGTAGACGGTTTTCAATGAAAAATTGGTCTGTAGCCCAATAAATAGGGGCGCAAATAGCTATTTATTTTGTAGCAAATAAGTGCTGTTGGCAAGGTGGCGGCTAATCGATGCCAGTACCAACTCCATTTCCAACTACAACTACAACTCCAAACCAAACTCCAACTAATGCAAATACCGATGCAGACGTCAAGAGGGGATGGAAATTGAGAAGCAGCACTTTTTAACGGCTGCTCCAAGAGTCTTGCTGCCGACGACTTAAAAGTGGATGCGAGATCCGTGCCAGCCCTAATCGCAAACCGCTGCGCCGCACAAACCAGGCAGCGCGAGCGATTTGAAAGCCGGCTCGCGGCCGGGCAAACTTTCCGTCAGCGCGAATTAACGATACACGTGTTGGCCGCGGTTCGACTTCCAGGCGCTTTCAAGGTGCTCTGCATCGGCATCGTCCCTGGCATGCAGGCCCATCAAAATGCCACCTTTTTTCATGCCCTCTTCGTATTCTTTGACGCGCTCTTCAGGCATGTTCCAGCCGACCAGCGCACCAATCAAACCCCCACTGGCTGCACCTGCGCCAGCGCCAGCAATTGCAGCGGCTATGGGGCCAGCGATTACCAGGCCAAGGCCAGGCAGAGCGATGCTGGTGCCTACTGCAGCGACAGCCGCTGCAATTGCACCAATGGTGCCGCCAATCGCGCCGCCGATTCCGGCGCCTTCAGCGGCTTTGTTGCCCAGCTCGGTCTCTTTACCAGCCGTGGTGCCGGTGAAGTGCGCTTTGCGCGTGTCGTCCGACATGGCAAGGTTCAGGTCGTTTGCAGTGTAGCCACGCGCCTCGGCTGCGGTGTAGGCGGCTTCCGCGCTGCTGCGGTCAGGGAAAAGGCCAGTAACAAGTGGTCGTGTATTGCTCATGATGAACTCCAGAATATGGTGAGTAGGTGAATGGTTGAAAAGCAACTGTTTGCAAATTAATTGCGGTCAGCTTTGGCGGGGCGCATCGTGGTGCCAGTGCCCATATTTGATGCGGTAGCTCCTGCAGCGCTGGCAGCTGTGCGTGCGCTGTCAACCGCATCTGGCCCGGTGCGCACTACCGTTGCGGTGTCGCTGCGGGGCACTGCCTGGCGATTGGCCTCTGCGGCCGTTTGCGGTGATACGCCAACAGCTGCAGGAGATTGCGTGGTGCCCATGGGCGCGGTAGCGCCGGTTTGGGCCAAGGCTGCAAGCGATGCGCTGGTGATTGCCAGGCCGACAAGCAGGCCTTTGGTCGGATTCAATTTTTTCATAGGGTAAGACTCTCCGTTAAGTTTGGAACACATCGCCAGGACTACCCACCGCTGTCGCGTTTGCTTCAACGCAATAGCTGGGTTCGTTCTGACTTGGAAAGAACTTTATGGCGGTGGCACCACGGCGGTTGTGTGCCCAAACGCTGGGTTTCTGTAGGACGGAATACGCATCCCATGAAGGGGCTGCAAACACATCTTGCAGCAACTTTCAGCGCAAGGTTTCACGCGATTTGAATGAAAAACCAATCGCGCACACTGTTCGTGTCGGCAATAAAAAGTGCTTGTAACATCAATTTAAAGGGCGTAAGACGCTATTAAATACATAGCGACAGCAACTGAAACCACTGAAACGACTGAAACAACCAAAGCGGTTGAAATTGCCAGCTATGGCAAATTATTTTTTTCTGAAGATCACCACATGCTGCCAAGGCAATGTACTGGCGGTGCGCTCCCATACCAGCGCATGGGCGGCAGCTTCTTTGCGCACTTGCGCTTCGCTCATTTTGTGCAGCGTTTTAATGGGCACGCGCTGGTCTTCCAGCCGGTATTCAACATAGGCAATGCGCCCGCCTGGCTTTAGGGCGCGCACCAAACTCTCCATCACTTCAAAAGGAAATTCAAGCTCATGGTAGACGTCAACCATGATGGCCAAATCAATACTGGCATCGGGCAGGTTCACGTTTTTCAAGCCGCCGAGTACTGGTTTGATATTGCTCAGCCCTGCTTTTTTTGCGCCGTCTTCCAGCATCTTCATCATCTCTGGCTGCACGTCTGTGGCGTACACAACGCCGCTCGACCCAACCAGCGGTGCCATACGCCGTGCGTAGTAGCCAGTGCCCGCGCCAATGTCGGCAACCGCCATGCCGGGCTTGAGCCCCAGTTCGCGCAGCAGCAAATCGCCGCGCTCTTCTTGCTGGCGTTCGTCGCGCTCCAGCCAGGCCGCGCCCTGCCAGCCCATCACGCCCGCAATTTCGCGCCCCATGTACACCTTGCCGATGCCGTCCCTAGACGGCTGCGTGATTTGGTAGCGTGCAGTTTCTTTTTGTGCTGCACTGGGAAGCGTTGCGCAGGCCAGTGCCGAGGCCAGCAAAAAATGGCAGCCTGAAACGGACAGTTTGCGGCGAGAAATAAGCATGGTTTGAGCCTTGTTTGGTACGAGAAAACTGATCAAATTCTCAAACTTTTTTACTGCAAGTAACGCACAATTAGCACATGGCTGAAAAATTTGCTTCAACTTTTGATGTGGACATTGTGCTGCCTGACAACCAGGTGCCGCAAGCCAGTGCGCCAGTACCACTGCCTATTACTGCGCCATTTGCGGCGCCATTTGTGGCGCCTCCAATGCCCGCGTTCGATGCCGATTCGACCACCCACTTTCAAGCAAAAATGGGTAAGGCGCCGGAATGGTTCTGCTCGATGGTCGCGAGCAATTCGCGCGAAAAGCGCCGCTTCGCCAGTGAACTGGTTCACATCAAGGGGGCATGGCCGCTGCTGATGAAGCAGCGCAAAGGCGGCAAGTGGACGCCAGAAGAAAAGGTCAGGCTTAAAACGATGGTGCGTTCCGCGTCTGATGTCAGCCCGTACCTCTTTATTTGGGCGATTCCGGGCTCTATGCTTTTGTTGCCATTTTTGGCCTGGTATTTGGACAAGCGGCGTAAAAACAAATCCCGTCATACGTCCTGAGCACACGTCGCCATCGCCGGTTGAAACTCAGAAGGTGTATCCAATGCGCGTCTCGTTGCCTTCAATTTCGTCGAGCAACACCATCAGCGGCCCGAGCTGGCGATACCTGGCGCAGGTGGCGCGCACGTACTTGATAAAGCGTGGCGTGTCGGCCAGGTACTTCGGCTTGCCGTCGCGCAGCGTCAAACGTGCAAAAATTCCCAAAATTTTGATGTGACGCTGCAGCCCCATCCATTCAACCGCGCGGTAAAACTCGCCAAAATCATCGCCCACTGGCAGCCCGGCAGCTCGGGCTTTTTGCCAATAGCGCACCGTGATGTCTAGAACAAAGTCTTCTTCCCAAGTTAAAAAAGCGTCGCGCATCAGGCTGGCGATGTCGTAGGTTATGGGGCCGTAGACCGCATCTTGAAAATCCAGCACGCCCAGCTGCCCGTTGACCACCATCAGGTTCCGCGCCATGAAGTCGCGGTGCACAAAAACACGCGCACCGTCAAGCGAATGCAGGTTGCTGGCCTTGATGAGTTTGAACGCATCGTCCAGCGTCGTTTGCTGGGCCGCACTCAAAATGACTCCCCGGTGTTTGGCCACATACCATTCGGGCAGTAGCGCCAGCTCGCGGCTCAAAAGCGCATCGTCATACGGCGGCAGTACGCCCGGTTTGGATGCCAGTTGCCATTGCACCAGTGCGTCAGTGGCTTGCGCGTACATGGCCTCGGTGGCAGCCGTTGGCAGGGCAATGGCGTCTACGCTGGCGGGGGGGTCAATCAGCTCCATCATGGTTTGCGCACCCAGATCAGTCAGCAACATGAAGCCCCGCGCTTTGTCCCACGCCAACACGCGCGGCGCATTCAGGCCGCAGCCCTGCATCAAGCCCGCTACTTTTGCAAAAGACTCGCAGTCTTCCTTGTCTGGTGGTGCGTCCATGATGATGCGGCTTGTCCCCACATCGCCGCCAAAAGTGTCGATCCTGAAGTAGCGCCTGAAGCTAGCATCGGCAGATGCCACCCGCAAAGTGGCTGTGTTTAACCGGTGCGCGGTTGCTTGTTCGCCAAGCCAGTGAGAAAACGCTTGCGCGCGCAATGAATTCGTCCACTCTATAGCGTGGGTGTCAATGAAAGCAGTCATGGCCAGGTTTTGATTCGGGGAGATTTCGCGATGTGCGGTCATGGATAATCGAGTCTGATTCTACAAATAGGTTTACGCCAGACCAATGATGCGCACTGCATCTTATTTTCCCTTCTTCCGCTCTCAGATAGGTCAAGCTGTTTTTTGCTTGATGGCTTTGACCGCGATGTCGGGGGCAATTGCCCAGAGTGGCGCGCCTGCCACTGGGCTGGACAATGCGCCACAAAGGCTAAAACCAAGTCCCATGCTCACCGAAACGCCAGCCGAAGCTGACGGCGATCCGATTCCTATCTTCATGTTTGGCGACCGGCTTTCAGGCAGACCAAATCTTGACACCACGCTAGACGGCAACGCCGAACTGCGGCGCGGCAAGACATCGATACGTGCCGACCGCATAGAGTTCTACCAGCCAGACGACACCATGACCAGCCGTGGCAAAGTACGCATCAACAGTGCGGGTAACGTGTTTGAAGGCTCCGAGCTGAAGCTGAAGATCGATACCTTTGAAGGCTACTTTCTGCAGCCTAGTTACCGCTTTTTAATTAACGGTGGCAACGGTTCAGCTAGCCGAGTCGACTTTATTGATGACCAGCGCATGGTGGCTACAAACGCCACATTCACCACCTGTGAACGCGGCGACGAGGCAACCTGGTCACCCGCGTGGCAGCTCACCGGAACCAGCTTTAAATTTGACCAGGAAGCCGAAACGGGCGTGGCCACTGGTGCAGTGCTGCGGTTTAAAGACGTGCCGATTCTGGCGTTTCCTACCATCAGCTTTCCGCTCAGCAGCAAGCGCAAATCGGGTTTGTTGCCGCCCACCTTCAACCTGGACAACACCAGCGGGTTCGAGGTGAGCCAGCCGTACTATTTCAATATTGCACCAAACCGCGACGCGACATTTACCCCGACGCTGATGACCAAACGCGGCGTAGATTTGGGCGGCGAATACCGCTACCTTGAACCCAACTACGCCGGGCGGCTGCGCGCCAGCTACATGCCGCAAGACAAGCTGCGCGATACCAAGCGCTGGTCTTATGCGCTGGAGCACACCGGCACCGTAAACACTGGGTTGGCATCGGTTGGCGGCCTTGGCCTGAACCTGAACCTGAACCGCGTGAGTGACGATGATTTTTGGCGCGATTTTTCGCGCAGCAGCACGTCACTCACGCAGCGACTGCTTTCGAGCGACGCCAGCTTGACCTGGTCTCGCGGTTTTGCATCGGCGTCTGCGCGCGCGCTGAAGTGGCAAACACTGCAAGACCCGCTTGCGCCGATCATTCCGCCGTA
>JANPDQ010000538.1:0-2208 GCA_031431575.1 Polaromonas sp. | reverse complement strand
ATGCCGCACCCGCTGGCGTTTGTCTTCAAGCGGGAGCTGCTGTACGTGCCGTTTTTTGGCTGGGCCATGTCGCGCATGGACATGATTCACATTGACCGCAGCCAGCGCGCGCAAGCATTTAACAAAGTGGTGGCGCAGGGCAAACGCCTGATGGCGCAAGGCGTGTGGGTCATCATGTTTCCTGAGGGTACGCGGATTGCGCGTGGGCAAAAGGGCGTTTATAAATCAGGCGGCGCGCGTCTGGCGATTGAAACCGGTGCGCCGGTGATTCCGGTGGCTGTCACTTCAGCCAAATGCTGGCCACGCAAAGCGTTTATCAAAAAGCCCGGCATTGTGGACATTTCCATTGGCAAACCGATTTCAAGCGTAGGCCGCCAGCCAGATGAGCTGATGCGCGAGGTAGAAGCGTGGATTGAGGCCGAGATGCACCGGCTTGACCCCGATGCGTACCCTGCTGTGGCGCCAGCAACCGCGACCGCTTGAAATCGATGATGCACAGGCTGCTGCAGTTCACGCTTGATTTATTTGAGCCAGCGCCTGCGGTAAAGCCAGATTTAGCATCAAATACGCCTCTAGCGCCCGCAATACAGGCGCAAACAGCTATAAATATAGTAGCGCTTACTACTGTGCTGGCAAGCGACCTGCCTGCTCAGACATTGCAGCAAGCGTTGGCTCCAGCCACCTTTGCGCACCCGCGCGCCAGCCGCCAGGCGCTGCTGCATGGCATTGCAATCGGCTACGAGTTCAAGCGCGGCAAGCGCCGTACGATTGGCTTTTCCGTCAGTGCCCAAGGCCTCACTGTGAGCGCGCCCAAATGGGTACCGCTGTACGAAATTGACAAAGCAGTTGTTGAAAAGTCGACGTGGATCGTTAAAAAACTGGAAGAAACCCGCCAGCGCCACGACCGCCTGGAGTCCACCCGCATCGACTGGAAAGACGGTTGCACGGTTCCATTCCTGGGCGAGCAAGTCATCGTGGTGCTCGACCCGCGCCACGCATTTGGCGGAGTGGGCGCAGAGCTGAAAAGCAGCGCAGACAGCACCTGCGACACTGGCAGCACCAGCCCATTGCCCGGTGTCACCCACCTCACGCTGCATGTGGGCTTGCCGCACACCGCAACATCCGAGCAAATCAAAGACGCCGTGCAAGCATGGCTCATGCGCCAGGCCAAGCGGCTGTTTACCGAGCGCCTGAACCACTTTGCGCCCACCGTAAATGTGCAGTGGCGCAAGTTGAGTTTGAGCAGCGCAGGTACCCGCTGGGGCAGTGCCAGCGCTGATGGCTCAATACGTTTGAACTGGCGGTTGATTCACTTCAAGCAGTCCGTCATCGACTACGTGGTGGTGCATGAGCTGAGCCATCTGCGAGTGATGGACCACAGCCCGCGCTTTTGGGATACGGTGCGTGCGGTGGTGCCTGACTACGCTGAGTTGCGGAGTCAATTGAAGGATGAGGGCACTCCTCGTTGGTAGTGTCTAGGTAGTGGCGAACCGGTAAATCCTATCCGCGCCCAGCCGCCGCTGCAGCTTCCCCTCAAACCACAACAAATGCAAATGCGCCAGCGCCTCGCCCATGGCGAAGGTGGTTTGGTGTAAGTCCAATTCGCGTTTAAACATGATCGGCAGGATTTCTGCCGCGCTGCACGGCCTTTCAAAGCAAGCCTGCATTACTTCGGCCAATCTGTCGCGGTGGTGGTCATTCAGCTGCGTGATGCGGGTGTGCAGGCCGCGAAATGGTTTGCCGTGCGATGGCAGCGTCAGCGTGTCTTGCGGCAGCGCTTTGTACTTGTCAATTGAGTCTAAAAACAGGCGCAGCGCGTTGGCCTCTGGCTCTTGCTCGTACACGCTCACGTTGGTTGAAATGCGCGGCAAAATCATGTCGCCGCTGATGAGCACATTCAGGTCTGCGCAATACAACGCAATGTGTTCCGGGGCGTGGCCGTAGCCACTGATGCAGCGCCACGTGTGTCGATATGGGCCCGCGCCAATGGCGATACTCTTGCCGTCCAGCAACCGCACATAACTGTCAGGCACATTGGGCACCAGGTTGGAGTAGTAGCTGGTTCGCGCCTTGATTTTTTCAATGGTGTCTGGGTTGGTCAGGCCGTGCGCGGCGAAAAAAAGCGCCGCGCCTGTACCGCCGAATCCGTTGGTTTACTGTGAGCCAATGCGTGCAGTGTTGAAGTCGGTCGCGCTCACCCACAGCCTG
>JANPDQ010000537.1:0-15534 GCA_031431575.1 Polaromonas sp. | reverse complement strand
GGTTTTACCTTTGTTGGCTACTTCACGCCCATCCGGGTACTTTCTGTCGAAGTGGTTAACTTTGCCATGGGGCCGTGGGAGCTGTTCTGGGTGCTTTTTTATGGTTTTGCCACTTACGGTAATGCTGGCTGGATGCGCGAGCAAGTGTGCAAATACATGTGCCCGTACGCACGCTTTCAAAGCGCCATGTTTGACCGCGACACCTTGATGGTGACCTACGACCTGCAGCGCGGTGAGGGAAGGGGGTCCCGACCACGCAGCGATACACCCGGGCAGTATCACGCCAAAGGGCTGGGCGACTGCATTGATTGCAGCCTGTGCGTGCAGGTGTGCCCGACCGGCATCGACATTCGCAACGGCCTGCAATATGAGTGCATCAGCTGCTCTGCCTGTATTGATGTGTGCAACAGCGTGATGGACAAAATGCACTACCCACGCGGGTTGATACGAAACAGTACCGAAAACGGTTTGGCGCAAAATTTAACGCAGCCGCAAATGTTCAAGCGCGTGCTGCGGCCTCGTGTTCTGGTGTACTCAGCGGTGCTCGGTCTGGTGGCGATTGGTATGGCGTGGAGCCTGCTGGTTCGCGACAGCTTCAAGGTGGATGTGCTGCGAGACCGCGGCTCAATGGCGCGAACAGTGGGGCAGGGGCAAGTCGAAAATGTATACCGCTTGCAAATCATGAACGCGACAGAGCAAAGTCAACGCTATTCAATTCGTACAGCTGGTTTGGACGGGGCAGCTGTCAATCCTGCTGTCGAAGTTTTGGTTGAAGCTGCTGCTTCACGCTCGGTGCCAGTGCGGGTACAGGCCTCGCCCGGCATGTCAGCTGGATCTCATCCGATTGCCTTCGTAGTTTCAACACTGAACACGCCGAATGAAGAGGTTGTGGAAAAAGCTGTATTTTTCGTTCCACGTTAGCAATTATTTTGAAAGAATCAGATGACCTTTCCAACCAACGCACGGGCGGCCAACCCATCCGTTGAGCGCCCGTGGTTCAAAGAGTTTTATGTCTGGATGGTGATTTCCGGGCCGGTCTCCGTGGTGCTGGCCTGCGCCGTGACGGCGGTATTCATTTTTCAGGGACCGGACGCAGTGGTGTCTGAAGATTACTACAAGGAAGGCCTTGCACTGGCCAAGGAAGTCGGGGCAGCAAAGCCCGCTATGCAACCCGCGAATACAGGGCGCAACCACAGCGCCACAGGAGGGCAGAGTCGTGCCAACCCTTGACCTGGATAAGTCGCGTACGGTGAAGGCATGGGTGCTGGTGACATGGCCAGCATTTTTGGCAGCTTGCCTGCTGGAGGCTCTGGTCTTTGCAGCAATTGACCCCGCCGAAGTGCACTGGCCCGGTCAAACGGTGCAGCCGTCGCGCCAGGCGGTTTACACGGCGGCTTTCTTTGGTTTTTGGTTGATTGCTATTGGCTGCAGCAGTATGGTTTTGTGGCTCAGTAAACCGCCGCGCGATGTCAATGACACGGCTCGTGGTTGACGAGGAGTTTCAACGCGGCAGGGTTTTGAATATGCACTTGCCGCTGGTTTACCGTGATGATGCCGTCTTCGGCCAATTTTGAGAAAGTGCGGCTCACTGTTTCCAGCGTCAACCCGAGGTAGCTGCCGATTTCTTCGCGGGTCATACGCAGCACCAGGTCACAGCTTGAAAACCCGCGAGCGTGCAGACGCTGCACCAAGTTCAGCAAAAACGCCGCCAGCCGCTCTTCCGCCCGCATGTTTCCCAGCAGCAGCATGACACCGTGTTCGCGAATAATTTCTCGGCTCATGATTTTGTGAACGTGGTGCTGTAGCGCCTTGACTTCGCGCGAAATTTCTTCAATCCGCTCAAAAGGCAGGGCGCAGACCTCGGTGTCTTCAAGAGCGATTGCGTCGCAGGTATAAAAATCGGTGGCGATGCCGTCAAGCCCAAGGATTTCGCCCGCCATTTGAAAGCCAGTAACCTGGCCCCGACCGTCTTCTGTGCCTACGCAGGTCTTGAAGAAACCGCTGCGAATGGCAAACAGCGACGTGAAAGCGTCACCCGCGCGGAAAAGTGCTGTGCCGCGCTTGACAAAAGGCCGCTTTGTGACCAGCTGGTCAACGCGTTCGAGCTCGTGCGCGTCCAGGCCGATGGGCATGCAAAGCTCTCGCATATTGCAGTTGGAGCAGGCGATTTTGATGAAGTGTTTGTCCACGTTTGATCTGGAAGGCAGAGGAGTTAATCTTGCTACGAGGGGTATGCGCGGCGGAACAAAAAATGTGTTGCTGGTCGACATGGTGCGTTCCTGTTCTGAATTTGATTTTTCTGTGAGAACTGGACAAAGCTTGCGCTGCATCAATGCCTTTTTAGGATGTTTCGCGCATGATGCAGATTAGTCGGGTACATCCTTTTGATGCGACCTTATCAAGCTGTCAAGTGTGGAGCGGTGCAGGGCTGGCGCGTGCAGGACAAAGCGCCGTGCCTGCCTTTTTGTGCGCTAAATTTGGGAGATAGCTGGAATGCAGACCACTTTGGCCGCCACCGCCTTGTTGATGGGGCTTGCAGGCGGGCCGCACTGCGTGGCCATGTGCGGCGCGGCCTGTGCAGGCATTGGCCGAACCCAGGCTGGTAAAAGTAACCGTTCATTGTGGGTGTTTCAGCTCGGCAGGCTGGCCGGGTATTCGGCCATGGGTGCGCTGGCGGCCTTGTCGATTCAAGGTTTGGGCTGGCTGAGCGTGCATGCCGCAGCATTGCGCCCGGTATGGTCACTGTTTCATGTGGCTGCAGGGCTGCTAGGCCTGATGTTGCTCTACCAGGCCCGGCAGCCGGTGTGGCTTGAGGATTCAGCCCGCAAAGTGTGGGCCAGCGTTCGCAAGCTGACAGGCGGTGCCAACGCCAAATCAGGTGGCAAAGCCGCCTTGGCGTCAACCGGGCTGCTCGGTGTGCTATGGGCATTGCTGCCGTGCGGTCTGCTTTATTCGGCGCTGTTGGTAGCAGCATTGAGTGGCAGCGCTGTTGAAGGCGCGGGGGTTATGGCTCTGTTTGCAATGGGCAGCGGTGTATCTTTAATGGCGGGCCCCTGGCTCTGGTTGCGCGTTCGGGGAGCGGGCTCTGGGCAATGGGCCATACGTATTGCAGGTTTGGCGTTATTTGCGAGCTCTGCCTGGGCGCTTTGGATGGGCTTGGTGCATAACACTGCACCCTGGTGTGTTGCGCCCTGAATTTGCACACAGCTAGAGCAGAGCCAGCATCCAGCTGCCGACAAAATAGCTCTTACAATTTGTTTTTTCGGGCCTAGCTCGTTACACAATTACGGACGTAAAACATGTTGAAAAAGCAGTTGTTTGGGGTGGTGTTTTCAGTATTTTTCATTGCGGCCTGTGGCAAAAAGCAAGATTTGCCGGTGGCGGCAACGCCTGCTTCGGCAGCGGTAGGCGCAGAAGAAAAAATACTAAACGTCTACAACTGGCCAGACTACATCGCCAAAGACATGGTCGCCAACTTTGAAAAAGAAACCGGCATCAAGGTCAACTACCAAACCTTCGAAAACAATGAAGTCCTACAGGCCAAACTGGTTGCTGGCAATACCGGGTACGACGTTGTGGTGCCCGGTGCGGTGTTTGCCAAGCCCCAAATAGACGCTGGTTTGTTGCAAAAGCTGGACAAGTCGAAGATCAGCAACTATCCCAACCTTGACGCTTCGCTGATGGCCAAACTCGTGGCCGTAGACCCGGGCAATGCGTACCTTGTGCCGTGGGCCTGGAGCTTCACAACGGTAGGTATCAACAAAGCCAAAGTGGCGAAGGCTTTAGGCACCACGCCCATGCCGGCAAATGCATGGGAGCTGGTGTTTAACCCCGCCTACACCAGCAAGCTAAAGTCGTGCGGCATTGCGTTTTTAGACTCCCCCACCGAAGTACTGCCGCCAGCCATGCACTTTTTGGGAAAAAATGCGTATTCAAACGACGTTGCTGACCACAAGGCCGCTGGCGAAATGCTGGCCAAGGTACGGCCCGATGTCCGTTTGTTCACCAGCACCATGATTGACGATTTGGCTGGCGGTAAAGCGTGCGTAGCGCTGGGCTGGGCGGGTGACATCAACATTGCGCGGGCCAGGGCGATTGAGAATAAAAACGGGAATGAAGTTGAGGCGTTGTTGCCGACTACCGGCGGGCTGATTTTCTTTGACAACCTGGCCATTCCCAAAGACGCCAAACACCCGAACAACGCGCACGCGTTCATCAATTATTTCTTGCGGCCTGAAGTCTCCAGCGCCCTGACCAACGAGTTGGGCTACCCCACCGCTAACAAAGCAAGCCTATCCAGCGTGAAGCCTGAAATTGCCCAAGACCAAGCCGTGTTCCCCGACGCGGCCAACTTGCAAAAAATGGTGGCGCCCAGCAGTTTCAGCAACGAGGCGCGCCAGTCGATGGGGCAGATGTTCACGCTGTTTAAAAAAGGGGCTTGAACAGGTGAGTGAAAAGGCGAGTGAACAAGTGCGTACAGTCAGCGGCTATTTGCAGACGACACAGCTCGTTAAGCGCTTTGATGGCGTTGCTGCGGTAAATGATGTGTCACTGTCGATCAACAAGGGTGAAATTTTTGCGCTGCTGGGTAGCTCGGGTTGCGGCAAGTCAACGCTGCTGAGAATGCTGGCGGGTTTTGAGTCACCCACTTCCGGGCACATCACGCTTGATGGAGTGGACATCTCCGGCATTGCGCCGTACCAGCGGCCCATCAACATGATGTTTCAGTCGTATGCGCTGTTCCCGCATTTGTCGGTGTGGCAAAACATTGCCTTTGGACTCAAACGCGGAGGTATGCCGAAAGCTGAACTTTCTGCCCGCGTCGACGAGATGCTGAACCTCACCCAGTTGCAGGACTTTGCCCACCGAAAGCCGCACCAACTTTCGGGCGGCCAGCAGCAGCGCGTGGCGCTGGCACGCAGCCTGGCCAAAAAGCCGCAATTGCTGTTGCTTGATGAGCCCCTGGGCGCGCTGGACAAAAAGCTGCGCGAACGCACCCAGTTTGAACTGGTCAACATTTTGGAATCTGTCGGCGTGACGTGCGTGATGGTGACGCACGATCAGGAAGAAGCGATGGCCATGGCGACCCGCATCGCCGTGATGAGCCAGGGGCGCGTATTGCAGGTGGGCACACCCAAAGAAATCTACGAGTACCCCAATTGCCGATTTGTTGCCGACTTTATTGGCAACGTGAATTTGTGGGAAGGCACTTTGACCCTCGATGAAGCGGGTCGCTGTGAGGTAAAAACAGAGCAGGGCGTGGTCAGTGTTGGGCACGGCGTAAGTGGCACGCTGGGCATGGCCTGCGCGGTGGCGATTCGGCCTGAAAAGATATTGCTGGCCAAAGCAAAGCCCGCAGCAGCTTCAAATTTATTCATCGGAAAGGTAATTGAAATTGCGTATTTCGGCAGCTACAACACCTTTATTGTCGAAACACCAAACCGCGCAAAAGTCAAAATTACCGAGACCAACCTGACCCGCAACGATGGGCAGGAAATCACCTGGAACGACGACGTGTTTTTCTGGTGGCCAGACACTGCGCCCGTGGTGCTTACGCAGTAGGCAACGCACCGTGAAGCTCCCTTTTTCTGCAGGCAGGCGTTTCGTAATTGGCGTGCCCTATGTCTGGCTGCTGCTGTTTTTTGTGCTGCCGTTTTTAATTTTGCTGCGTATTAGCGTGACGGACATGGGCAGCGGCATTGACCCGTTTGCCGCGCTGATAGACACGAGTGGTGAGTCGTGGCGGCTGGTGCTGCAGTTACAAAACTATCTATCGATTTTTAGCGATGGTCAGGCTGGTGCGGGCGGCAGCAGCGGGCCAACCATCTACCTCGGCGCTTTTCAAACATCGCTGAAGTTTGCGGCCCTCACCACGCTGCTATGCCTGGTGATTGGTTACCCATTTGCGTATTTCCTAGCGCGTGCGCGGCCGTCTTTGCGACCCGTGCTTTTGATGCTGGTGATGCTGCCGTTTTGGACATCGTTTTTGCTGCGCGTCTCAGCGTGGAAGGGCATTTTGGCGGACCAAGGGGTGCTGAACAACTTGCTTTTGACCCTTGGCGTGATTCAAGAGCCCTTGGTCATGCTCTACACCGACGTGTCGATGCTGGTGGGCATGACGTATGTGTACTTGCCATTCATGGTTTTGCCGCTGTACGCCAACTTGGTGAAGATGGACATGCGCCTGCTGGAGGCGGCCCATGACCTAGGTGCCAGCGCCTTCAAGGCGTTCTGGCTGATTACTGTACCGCTGAGCAAGGCGGGCATCATTGCCGGCTGCATGCTGGTCTTTATTCCGGCCGTGGGCGAGTTCGTGATTCCATCGCTTCTTGGTGGTGCTGAAAACGTCATGATTGGCCGCGTGGTGTGGGACGAAATGTTCAGCAACAACAACTGGCCGCGGGCTGCAGCCTTGTCGGTGGTCATGATTGCGGTGATCTTGCTGCCGCTGACGCTTTACTATCGCGCCAAAGACGCTACCGAAAAATGAGTGCAGCACGCAATCTGGAAGACCACACCGGCAAGTTTTGGCTGACAGTTGTGTTTTTGTTTTTATACATCCCATTGATTTTTTTGGTCGTTTTTTCGTTCAACAGCACGCGGCAAGACGGCGTTTTTACTGGGTTTTCGCTGCGTTGGTATGAAGCGCTTTTAAGCGATTCACGGCTGGTCGAGGGCTTTTTTCTGTCGCTCAAGGTCGCCTTGCTCACCGGTACGCTGTCAGTGGTGTTAGGCTGCTTTGCAGCTTTCGCGTTGGTGCGTTACAGGCGGTTTTCCGGGCGAACTGCTTTTTACGGTCTGGTCAATGCACCGCTGGTGATGCCGGAGGTGGTGATTGGCCTGTCATTGCTGTTGTTGATGGTGGCCAGCCAGCGCATGTTTGGCTTTCCGGAGCGCGGCTTCATCACATTGGTGATTGGCCACACGCTGCTCGGCATGGCGTACGCCACTACTGTTATTCAGTCGCGGCTGCTGGAGGTAGACCGCTCGATTGAGGAAGCCGCGATGGACCTGGGCTGCAGGCCGGTACAGGTTTTTTTCCTGGTCACGTTGCCGAGCATTGCACCTGCTTTGGTGTCGAGCTGGCTCTTGAGCTTTACGCTGTCGTTTGATGATGTTGTGTTGTCTGAATTCTTGTCTGGCCCGGGTGTCACCACTCTGCCACAAGTGATCTTCAGCTACGCGCGGCGCGGAGTGAATCCGTCTATTTATGCCGCCGCTACGCTCTTGATTGCGGCGGTGTCTATTGGCATCATTGCCTACAGCCTTTACGCTTTGCGACAGCAAAAGCGCGTGCAGGCAAGGTAACTCCTACTGCCACCCAGGCTCCTAGCGCCTTGAAGGCAGCGTAGCCAGCACCACGCCCAGCAGCGCCACGCCAAATGCGACTGCCTGCATGCCGCTTAATGACTCGCCTAAAAATACTATGCCCACTGCCGCCGCGCTGACCGGCAGGAACACCGTGAACACTCCGGCTTGACCTGCAGGAATCGTTTTGAGCCCCGTCATCCAAAGCCATACCGTCCAAACGCTGGCCGCCAGTGAGTAGAAAACCAGCAGCAGCCAACTCGGCGCAGCAACGCTTGAAAAATCAAAACGCCAAGCGGCCCAAAGCCCAAATGGCGTGACCAGCGCCAAACCCCACAGATTGATCAACGCGGTGATGCGTTTCGGGCTGAGTGTGCCCACCAGTTTTTTACCAATCACGGCATAGGCAGCTTCACAAATTACCGCACCAAGCAGCAAAAAAGTACCGAAAAGTACATTTTTTTGATCCAAATCGGCCTCTAGCGCAATAGACACAGGCGCAAGCAGCTCCTGTTTTGATAGTGAAACCAGCGTTACTCCCAGCACAGCGCACGCTATCGCTGCCCACGTGCGCAGTCCGATGCGCTCACCTAAAAATGTCCAACTCATCAACGCAACCGCCGCTGGAATGGTCGCCATCACTACACCGGCCGTTACAGCGCTGGTCATGCTGACACCAAACAGCATGCAAATAGAAAACAAAAAATTGCCCAGAAAGGACTCTAAAAACAGCAGGCGTTTGGTTTGAAGCGTCATGGGCACTTCGCTCACCGGCTTTTTCAGCCAATGCAACATCGCTGCGCCGCCAATTCCAAAGCGCAGCCAGGCCAGCAAGAAAACGGGCAGGGCAGCAACCAGGGGTTTTGACAAGGCGACGTAGCTGCCGACTAAAGACATGCTGGCGGCTAGGCAGGCATAAGCCACAATTCGATTCATGACCTTGACGATAACCGAACCCGCACACTCCCCTGCCCAAGTAATGGAACATCCGCGCTATGTTTTTGTGTATGGCACGCTGCGACGGGGCGAGCAGCGCGACATTACTTTGCTTCGGCCCGCACCTGTATTTGTGGGTATGAGCCAGACGCCGGGCGTGCTGTACCACCTGGGTGCTTGTGCATACCCGGGGTTAAGGCTGGGCGGAAAAAATCCGGTACGCGGCGAGGTCTACCAAATTACTCCCGAACTGGAGCGCCAGCTTGACGAAATTGAATTTGTATTGCCAGTGCCAACAGGGGAATACATTCGACAGCAGGTAACGGTTCAGGTCCGAGACGCGGCTGGGGGCGACACCGAAGTAACTTGCCTGACTTATGAAATTTCCGAGCAGCGCATCATTGGCATGCATGTCATCGCCTCGGGCGACTGGCTAAAGCGGTAGACATCGCCTGCGCGGTCGTTTTTCTGTAGTGTTCAAAAAATTGGAAACATGAAACTGCCATGCCAAGTCAGCTGCTTACTATCTGGCGTTTTGCTGTTTCAATCAAGCGATCGGTTTTGGCTTTTATCGCAGCTGCATTACTTGGCTTGGTGGGCATGGGAGTTACCGGCATGGCGCTTTATTACGCGACGTCGTTTGCCATGCCTTCGTCTTACCAAAGCCTTGACGATGCCAGGGGCGATTGGGTCTGGCCAGCATTGATTGTGGTGGGCATGTTCTGGTCGGGTGCTTTTCTTGTGGCGGGTGCGCTCAACTTGTACCTTGTCAACAAAGCCGTTAAGCCGCTCTGGAGAAGATTAATTTACGGTCTGGTGCTTTGGCTGGCGGCGTTTTTGCTGTGGTTGGCGGTGTTGGGCGCAAACCAGCCGGGTACCGTCTGATCGCAGTGTCTGCCAGCACCATTTAATGCCTGCACAGCAGATTTTTAGCACAAAAAGTCCTTATATCCCAACAAATACGGGCGTAAGCAGCTCCTGAATACATAGCAAATTTGTTGGCATACCATTGCGGCACGATGTCTTCACGCACCAGCCCAAGCTCAATCAGGACATTTGTGCCCAAGCTGAGCCAGTTGCTGGCACTGGCCGCTGCTTTGTCGCTCGGTGCGGCTGTGTCGTTGGGCATTACCCGTTTTGCGTACGGCCTGCTGCTGCCCACCATGCGCGCTGATCTGGGCTGGACTTACACGCTGGCAGGCGCGATGAACACTGCCAATGCCCTTGGTTACCTGTTGGGCGCATTGGCGACGCCGTGGTTGCTCAAACGATTCAAGCCAGTGCAACTGCTGGTCGGCGGCAGCGTGCTGGCCAGCTTGTTTATGGCGGGCAGCGGCTTTTTTACCGATGCGCCGTCGCTCTTGCTGCAGCGCTTGCTTGCGGGCGTTGCCAGTGCGCTGGTTTTCATTGCGGGCGGGTTGCTGGCCGCGCGGCTGGGCGCGTTGGCCCCAAGCCGCATGGGCCTGCTGCTGGGCGTGTACTACGGCGGCACAGGCTTGGGCATCTTGCTGTCTGCGCTGTTGGTGCCTGCTGCGGTGCGTGCGGCTGGCCAAGCGCCACACGGCTGGGCCTGGGCGTGGTGGGCGCTGGCGGTTTGCTGCGCTTTGGCAACGGTGGTTCTGGGCTGGGTGGGGCAAAGGCTGCAGGTGCTGACAGCGCCCCCGGCCAGCATTGGCAGCATGCCAGTGCAGCGGTTGTTTGCATGGCGCGATTTTGCCCCTGGTCTTGCGGGCTATGCGCTGTTTGGGGTGGGGTATATCGGCTACATGACGTTTGTGCTGGCGTTGCTGCGGGAGCAGGGTGCAGCGCCCAATGCCGTTACTGGTTTTTATGCGCTGCTTGGCCTGGCGGTGATGGCATCGTCCGGCATATGGGCGCGCTTGCTTGACCGTTTCAAGGGCGGGCAAGCGCTGGCCATACTGAATGCGTTGCTGGGCTGCGCCACTGTGCTGCCCGCAATCACTGCCGCCTGGCCACTGGTGCTGGTCTCTAGCGTGTTGTTTGGTGGCGTGTTTTTGTCGGTGGTGGCAAGTACCACGGCGTTGGTACGCCACAACTTGCCGCAAAGCCAGTGGGCCGCAGGTATCAGTGCGTTCACGGTGGTTTTTGCCGCAGGCCAAATTATCGGCCCGTCCGTGGTCGGATGGATTGCCGACAGACCGGGGGCGGGCGGCGACCTGGCGGGCCTGCAGCGCGGGCTTGTTTTTTCAGCGCTGGCCTTGTGGCTGGGGGCGCTGGTCGCCACGCGGCAGCGGGCGCTTGGCGAAAAGTTTTGATTTCGTTGCATTCGGCGCGCTTTAGTCAAAAAATGCTATTTTTTGCGTCAAAACAGGCTGTAGCGCAATAAATAAGCGGGTAAACAGCTATTAATTAAATAGCGTGGTACGTCGTTTATTGCGTTGCCCGGCGTGACTTGTCTCGCCTTGGCATGGCTGAGTCACCTACGCGTTTGCGCGTATCAGCCTGTATTTCACTATTACTTTAGGCCTTTTTGTATGGTGAAAAATTTAAATGGTGCACTGCAAAATAATTTCTCAATATGAGAAGGCATTTTCCACATTACGGTTTGAAGCGCCTAAATTCATGATTTTATTGAAAGTAATAAATTGTCTTATATAAGACATAAGAGATGAATAAGTCTTCTAGAAGACTTAGAATTCGTCATTGCTTTACTGTTTCCTTTTGTGGCGGCGCAATTTTTGCATCACCCTTTTCGTTTTTTAAACCAGGAGTTCACCATGCCCCAAACCCTCAACGACCAACTCAGCCGTGAGCAGCAAATCGCTGCCCTTGAAAAAGACTGGGCCACCAACCCCCGCTGGAAAGGCATCAAGCGCGGTTACAGCGCGGCCGATGTGGTGCGCTTGCGTGGTTCCTTCCATATCGAGCACACGCTAGCTCGCCGTGGTGCCGAAAAGTTGTGGGACCTCGTGCACAACGAGCCGTATGTCAACTGCCTCGGCGCACTTACTGGTGGCCAAGCCATGCAGCAGGTTAAAGCTGGCGTTAAAGCCATCTACCTGTCGGGCTGGCAAGTTGCTGCTGACAACAACGGTTATGCCGCCATGTACCCAGACCAGTCTTTGTACCCAGTGGACTCGGTGCCGAAAGTGGTTGAGCGCATCAACAACACCTTCCGCCGTGCGGATGAAATCCAGCACTCCAAAGGCATTGACGCAGGTGATGCAGGCTACATCGACAACTTTGCACCCATCGTGGCCGATGCTGAAGCCGGTTTTGGCGGCGTACTCAATGCATTTGAATTGATGAAAGCCATGATCAGTTCTGGTGCGGCTGGCGTTCACTTTGAAGACCAGCTGGCTTCGGTTAAAAAATGCGGCCACATGGGCGGCAAAGTGCTGGTACCCACGGCTGAAGCCTGCCAAAAACTCATTGCTGCCCGCATGGCGGCCGACGTGTGCGGCGTGCCAACGCTGGTAATCGCCCGTACCGACGCAGAAGCAGCCGACTTGCTGACCAGCGACTACGACGAAAATGACAAGCCCTTCATCACCGGTGAGCGCACCGCTGAAGGCTTTTACAAAACCAAAAAAGGCATGGACCAAGCGATTAGCCGCGCGGTTGCTTACGCACATTACGCCGACCTGGTGTGGTGCGAAACCGGCACGCCCGACCTTGAATTTGCACGCAAATTTGCTGAGGCAGTACACGCCGTTCACCCCGGAAAAATGCTGGCCTACAACTGCTCGCCATCGTTTAACTGGAAGAAAAACCTCGACAACGCCACCATCGCCAAGTTCCAGAAAGAGCTTGGCCTGATGGGCTACAAGTACCAGTTCATCACCCTGGCTGGTATCCATTCCATGTGGTACAACATGTTCGATTTGGCGCAAGACTACGTCGCACGCGGCATGACAGCTTATGTTGAGAAAGTGCAAGAGCCAGAGTTCGCTGCCCGTGACCGCGGCTACACCTTCGTGTCGCACCAGCAAGAAGTCGGCACCGGTTACTTCGACGAAGTGACCACCGTGATTCAAGGCGGCAAGTCCAGCGTGACCGCGCTGACGGGCTCGACTGAAGAAGAGCAGTTTCACTGATCTGCCGTTGACTCACTCGTTGAAAAAAGGGGCTGTTGGCCCCTTTTTTATTGACTTTAAGCCTTCTTTGTCTTGCTCAAAAATATCAGCATCACGCCCATCAAAATCACTCCGCAAGCCAGCCATTCGCCACTGCTGACCACCTCTCCACCCAGCGCAACACCTAGCGCCAACGCGATGACCGGATTGACAAATGCGTAGCTGGTCGCCACTGCTGGCGATGCGTTGGCAAGCAGGTAAAGATATGCGCTAAATGCAATGAGCGAACCGAATACGACCAAGTAGGCCCAAGCCGCTAACGCTAAAGGTTGTGGCGGCCAGGCTGGCTGCTCGCCGAGGATGAGAGAAATCACCATCAACACCAGCCCGCCACAAAGCATTTCGCTCGCAAAGCCAACAGGGCCCGGCGCCAGTGGCAAACGCGTGGTTTGCAACACCGACCCCATCGACCAGGCAACCACCGAGCCAGCAATCAAGGCAATGCCAGCGGGCGACGCTGAAAAACTGGCCCCGCGCACCAGCAGCAGTACACCCAATGCGCCAAGCAACATACCCGCAAGCTCAAGCGCGGTCGGGCGCTTGCCTGCAAGCAGGCCAAACGCGCAAACCACCATCGGCACGATAGCAATAAATGTGGCAATCAAACCCGAGCCTATGTACTGCTGCGCACTCGCCAGCCAGCCCATTGCCGCTGCCAGCATCAATGTGCCGACAACAGTGGCGTTGCGCCATTCTGTCAAGCTAGGCCAAGCAGCGCCGCGCCAGCGCATCCACAGCATCAGCAGCGTACCGGCCACGATGAAACGCGAACTCATTTGAAAGTAAGGCGGGAAACTCACCAGCGCAAAGCGAATAGCAAGGTAGGTAGACCCCCAAACCAGATAGCAGGCAAGCAAAGCGGGAATCAGCCAACGCGGGGAGCTGCTCGGGCGATCAAGTGGTGCAGTGATGACATTCATACAACGATGGTAATTTGCCAAGTTGAGATTCGCCATGCAAAATTAACGGTGTTGAGCCTTGATCACCTTACTTTTAAACGTCTATGAACACTTTGACAGAAACTACCGAATTTGATGCGTACGACGCAAGCATATTGGCTGCGCTGCAAAAAGACGCCCGCATCACCATGGCGCAACTGGGCAGGCTGGTGCATTTAAGTCAGCCTGCAGTCACCGAGCGGGTGCGCAAGCTTGAGCTGTCTGGCGTTATCACGGGCTATCGGGCTCAAGTGAACTACCAGCGTTTGGGCTACGGCATTCGCGCGGTGGTGCGGGTGGGCCGTGCAGAGTACGCACGCATCGTCAAGTTGGTCGAGCAAACGCCCGAAGTCATCACTGCTTACAACGTAACGGGCGACGACAGCTGGGTGATGGAAATTGCAGTCATTGACGTAGCGCATCTGGACGCGGTGGTGACCAAGTTTTGTATCTTGACCGAAACCGCCACCTGCATCGTGTTGAGCGCTTTGCGTGAAGGGGCGGCAGTGCTACCCGCGCGCCGGGACAGCATCAAACCAACGATCAAAAAAGTCACGGGGCGGTAAGGGCGGTTGATTTTGAGAGTTTAGAAAGCTGTCGTAAAATGAAAGGATGAAAAACCTTTATCCAGAAACAGAAAGGGCAGTTCGGGTTATGACACCGCGAACTAAAACCTCGTCCCTGTTCTGGAGTCATCCGGGGCGCTAGCCCGCACCCCCTGCTGACTGATAGCTAGCAATCCAATAGCCGTCATCTAGTCACTCACAAACCAAAGCGCGGCAAGTTCCGCGCTTTTTTGCTTTTCACTTCGACATAAAAATTCATTCCATGATTCAAATCACGCTCCCCGACACCTCAAAACGCGAATTTCCGCAAGCCGTCACCGTGGCTGAAGTTGCTGCGTCCATTGGCGCAGGCCTGGCCAAAGCGGCACTGGGCGGCAAAGTACGGCCTGTGGATGCGCCCGAGAGCGCGGGCAAGGTTGTAGACACGAGTTATTTAATTGAGAAAGACAGCGCCTTAGCCATCATCACCGCTAAAGATGCCGATGGCCTGGATCTGATCCGCCACTCGACCGCGCACTTGCTGGCTTATGCCGTTAAAGAACTTTTTCCCGATGCGCAGGTCACGATTGGCCCGGTGATTGAAAACGGCTTTTTCTACGACTTCTCATACAAGCGCCCGTTTACGCCTGACGACTTGATTGCTATTGAAAAACGCATGACCGAGCTGGCCGCCAAAGACGAACCCGTGACGCGCCGCGTATTGCCGCGTGATGAGGCGGTGGCGCATTTCAACAGCATTGGCGAGCATTACAAGGCCGAAATCATTTCCAGCATTCCGGCAGGTGAAGATGTGTCGCTCTACCGTGAAGGTAATTTTGAAGATCTATGTCGTGGCCCACACGTGCCCAGCACAGGCAAGCTGAAGTTCTTCAAACTCATGAAGCTGGCCGGTGCCTACTGGCGCGGCGACCATCGCAATGAAATGCTGCAACGCGTGTACGGCACAGCTTGGGCGACCAAAGACGATTTGCAGCAGTACCTGACGCAGCTTGAAGAAGCTGAAAAACGCGATCACCGCAAGCTGGGTAAAGAGCTGGACCTGTTCCATATTGACGACCACGCACCGGGTTTGGTGTTTTGGCACCCCAAGGGCTGGACGCTCTGGCAGGGCGTTGAGCAATACATGCGCAAGGTCTACCAGGACAACGGCTACCAGGAAGTCAAAGGCCCGCAAGTGATTGACAAAACGCTGTGGGAAAAAACCGGCCACTGGGACAAGTACCGCGACAACATGTTCACGACCGAGAGCGAAAAGCGCGAATATGCGCTGAAGCCGATGAACTGCCCGGGTCATATTCTGATTTTCAAGCAGGGCATCAAGAGCTACCGTGATTTGCCGCTGCGCTACGGCGAGTTTGGCCAGTGCCACCGCAACGAGCCTTCGGGCGGGCTGCACGGCATCATGCGGGTGCGCGGCTTCACACAGGACGACGGCCACATTTTTTGCACCGAAGAACAGATTTTGAAAGAGTGCGTCGACTACACAACGCTGCTACAAAAGGTCTACACCGACTTCGGCTTTAAAAACATCATTTACAAAGTCGCCACGCGGCCGGAGGCGCGGATTGGCTCGGACGAAAGCTGGGACAAGGCCGAACACGCGCTGATGGAAAGCTTGCGTGCATCAGGTTGCGAGTTTGAAATCTCGCCGGGCGATGGCGCGTTTTACGGCCCCAAGATTGAGTACAC
>JANPDQ010000536.1:0-4644 GCA_031431575.1 Polaromonas sp. | reverse complement strand
GACGGACGAAGTTGTAGCGACCCTCAAAAAATATCAGCCAGTCTGAGGCGCTGGCATCTGCGAGGGTTTGCACCGTGATGAAAGCCCAGAAGTGTTTCTAAACTTCACCGACACATTTATTTCCCAGAAAACCAGGTATTTTTAGCGTGCAATTTTTGCAGTTAGTCATCAGTGGAGTCGCTCAAGGCTGTATTTACGGACTTATAGCGCTGGGCTTTGTGCTGATATACAAAGCAACCGAAACCGTAAGCTTCGCGCAAGGCGAGCTAATGATGCTGGGCGCGTTTTGCGGCCTTGGCGTTATGAGCTTTATGGGCCAACCGTTCTGGATAGCAGTCGTGGCCAGCATTGGCGCAATGGCCGCCTTTGGCGTTTTGATGGAGCGCGCCGTCATTCGCCCCATCTTGGGCCAACCCGCGTTTTCGATCGTCATGCTGACGATTGGCATCGGCTACGTGCTGCGTGGCCTGATCACCATGATTCCCAACATTGGCACTGAAACACACACGCTGCCAGTGCCCTACAAAGACCAGGTGCTGCGTTTGGGGGGCTTGATTTTGAGCGCCGAGCAGTTGGTGGTCATAGCAGTCACGGTGGTTTTATGTGCTTTACTTTTCGCATTGTTTAACTACAGCAAGTTAGGTGTGGCTATGCAGGCGGCGTCGCAAAACCAGCTTGCCGCTTACTACATGGGTATTCCGGTGCAGCGCATCAATGGCCTGGTGTGGGGCTTGGCCGCTGCGGTCGCAGCTGTTGCCGGCTTGCTGCTGGCCCCAATCACGTTCGTGCACGCCAACATGGGCTTCATCGGGCTGAAGGCTTTTCCAGCAGCAGTGGTGGGCGGCTTTGGCAGTTTGCCTGGTGCAATTGTCGGTGGTCTGGTGATTGGTATCGTCGAGTCGCTGTCGGGCTTTTACCTGCCTGACGGCTTCAAAGACATTGCGGCATACATCGTGGTGCTGATCATGCTGATGGTCAAGCCCAACGGTTTGTTCGGCGGCCAATTGCGCAAGAAAGTTTGAGCGTACCGCCCTACCCCCACCGACCATGCGCTTCATTTTTAAAACCCACTACACACAGGACATTGACCTGGCCAAACACAGCGGCCATGTGTTCTGGTACGGCCTTCTGGGCGTGGCTCTGGTTGCCGCGCCGTGGCTGGTGCCTGAGTATTGGTTGGCGCAACTCACCTTCGTCTTAATTTACGCCATTGTGGGTTTGGGTCTGATGTTGCTGGCCGGTTTCACCGGGCTTTTTTCACTTGGCCACGCGGCGTTTCTGGGGGTGGGCGCGTATACGCAGGCGGTGCTTACCGGCTATGGCGTTCCGTTTCCGATTGCACTTGCTTTTGCTGCCGCGTTGTCGGCCGTGGTGGGGGTAGTGGTCGGCTTGCCTGCGCTGCGGGTGAAGGGTATTTACCTCGGCATGGCCACGCTGTCTTTTGGCTTTATCGTTGAAGAGGTCTTTGCCCGGTGGGAAAGTGTGACTGGCGGCAATGCGGGCAAGAACCTGAAAGCACCTGATTTTTATTGGTTCAAAGCCGACACGGGCGATAGTTTTTACTTTGTGTGCCTGGTGCTCACGGTCATCTGCACGCTGGCGGTGCTAAATATTTTGCGGTCGCCCACCGGCCGAGCCTTCGTCGCCATCAGAGACTCAGAAATTTCTGCGCAAAGCATGGGAATTAATTTGGCGCGATACAAAACGATGTCGTTTGCTTTGTCGGCGGCACTCGCGGGAATTGGCGGGGCGCTTTATGCACACAAATTGCGTTTTATTTCGCCAGACCAGTTCAACATTTTGCAATCGATTGATCTGCTGCTGATGATCGTGATCGGCGGATTGGGCTCAGTGCATGGCGCATTTTTGGGTGCGATGTTTTTAATCTTGATGCCGCAAATTATTTCACTTCTAAAAGGCTACCTGCCCGACGCTATCGGACAAGCGCCCGGCTTGCAAGCAGTTGTGTATGGCGCGGTGCTGGTGGCGTTTGTGCTGTTTGAGCCCTATGGCTTGTACGGGCGCTGGCTCAAGGTGCGGGCTTACATTCAGCTGTTTCCGTTTTACCGCAAGGGCATGTTCAAGCGGCAAAAAACCTTCCAGAAGTCGGACCGCCTGAAATGACGACCCCCCCCGGCACCACCATGTTGCAAGTCAAAGACCTCAGCATCCGCTTCGGCGGCGTGCTGGCTGTCAACAAAGTCAGCTTCGACGTCAAGCAAGGTGAAGTTTTTACCCTGATCGGGCCGAATGGCGCTGGAAAAACCACCGTGTTTAACCTCATCAGTCGCATTTACACCCCAACTTCTGGCAGCCTGTTTTTTGAAAGCCAAGACCTGCTCAAGCAACCCGCGCACGCAATTGCAAAGCTGGGTATCGCGCGCACTTTCCAAAACATCGAACTGTTTGAGCACGCCAGCGTGTTGCACAACCTGCTGGTGGGGCAACACACGCAACGCGCAAGCCAAACACTGAGCGGCCTGTGGCGCGAAATGTTTTTTACGCCTTCTGCGCGAGCAGCGGAAGTGGCAGCCCGTGAAAAGGTAGAGCGCACCATTGAGCTGCTGGACCTGCAGCACTACCGTGACACGATGGTCGCAGGCCTGCCATACGGCGTGCGCAAGGTGGTTGAGCTGGCGCGCGCACTGTGCGCCGAGCCAAAACTGCTGTTGCTGGACGAGCCGTCGTCTGGGTTGAACGTCGAAGAAACCGAAGACATGGCATTCTGGATCCAAGACATCCAGCGAGAGCTGGGCATCACGGTTTTGATGGTGGAACACGACATGACGCTGGTGTCAAAAGTCTCTGACCGCGTGCTGGCCATGAGCCAGGGGGAAGTTCTGGCGGTGGGTACGCCGCGCGAAGTGCAAACCCATCCCGGGGTGATTGAGGCTTACTTGGGCTCGGTCGATGACGTCAGCAGCCTGCGCAGGGTGGCAGTATGACAGCGCTTGACACCTCCCCGTCGCTGACAGCCGAAGAGCCAATTTTGAAGCTGTTGAACGTAGAAAGCGCGTACGGGCCCATCAAGGCGATTCGGGGCGTGAGCCTTCAAGTTCGCAAGGGTGAAATTGCGACGGTGCTGGGCAGCAATGGCGCGGGTAAAAGCACGATTTTGAAGACCATCAGCGGCATCATTGACCCGCGCAAAGGAAGCATTGCCTTCAAGGGACAAGACATCACGTCTTGTGACCCCGGCGTGATTGTGCGCAGCGGTTTGTCGCATGTGCCGGAAGGCCGAGAGGTTTTCCCGTTGCTGTCGGTTCGCGACAACTTGCTGATGGGTGCTTACACACAGCAAGACCGCGACGGCGTGGCGCAAGACATGGAAACCGTGTTTGCCTACTTTCCGATACTCAAGGAGCGCAGCGCGCAGGACGCCGGCTTGCTGTCTGGCGGCCAGCAACAAATGCTGTCTATATCCAGAGCATTGATGGCGCGCCCTGATCTGATTTTGCTGGACGAACCCAGCCTGGGCCTGTCGCCCAAACTCACCAAAGAAATTTTCGAAATTGTGGTGCGCATCAACCGCGAGCGCGGCACCACCATTTTGCTGGTCGAGCAAAACGCAAACATGGCGCTGAACGCATCCGACTACGGCTACGTGCTGGAAAACGGCCGCATCGTGATGGAAGACACCTGCGACAAGCTCCGCGAAAAGGACGACATCAAAGAGTTTTACCTTGGCCTGAAAGAAGACAGCGTGCGCGGCGAGCGGCGCTGGAAGAAAAAGAAAAACTGGCGATAAGCCGTCAATATCAGTATGCAAAACCTCTGGACGCTCACTCGCAAAGTTGAACCCGACACCCGCATCGTTCTGGCTGGTGACACTATTCCGCAGATGTTCTGGAACGGTGTAGCCAAGCGCCAGGGCGATGTGTGGCTGCGGCAGAAAGAACTCGGCATTTGGCGCAGCTGGACGTGGCGCGAATCAGGAGAGGCGGTGCGTGAATTGACGCTGGGCTTGACGGCACTTGGCTTCCAGGTTGGCGATACCGCGGCGATTCTTGCCAACACTCGCGTGGAGTGGATGCTGGCTGACCTCGCTATTTTGTCGGCGGGTGGCGTGGCTAACGGTATTTATCCGACGGATGCAGCGTCGCAAGTGGAATACTTGTGCCAAGACTCCAGCACGTCTATCTTGTTTGTTGAGGACGAAGAACAACTTGACAAGGCGCTGGAAATTCGTGCAAGCCTGCCCAAACTGAAGCACATTGTTGTGATGGACATGACAGGCCTGCATCGGTTCAGCGACCCCATGGTGATGGGCTTTGATGCGCTGCGCAAACTAGGTAGTGTGCCAGGCAACTTTGCAGCCGGACTGCTCGAGGAGCGAATTTCCTCGCGAGGCGAAAAAGACCTCGCGATTTTGGTCTACACCTCAGGCACTACCGGAAAGCCAAAAGGCGCCATGCACAGCCACCACGGGCTGGTGTCTTCATTGCGCAACATTGCGGTGCTTTTCCCACTCAACAATGACGATCAGCGGATGTGCTTTTTACCGCTGTGCCACATCGCGGAGCGCATGTTGGGCGCGTATTCTTCGATCTACTCTGGTGCTGTGCTTAACTTTGTTGAGAACCCAGACACCATTCCTGAAAACGTCCGCGAAATCCAGCCCACGGTGTTTTTTGCAGTGCCGCG
>JANPDQ010000535.1:0-5595 GCA_031431575.1 Polaromonas sp. | reverse complement strand
CCTTGTCAGCAGCGCTCGCAGGAATTGGCGGAGCGTTGTACGCGCATAAATTGCGATTTATATCTCCAGACCAGTTCAATATTTTGCAATCGATTGACTTGCTGCTGATGATCGTGATTGGCGGATTGGGTTCGGTGCACGGCGCATTTTTAGGCGCAATGTTTCTGATCCTGATGCCGCAAATTATTTCGCTCGTTAAAGGGTACCTGCCAGACGCTATTGGGCAAGCGCCAGGTTTGCAGGCGGTTGTTTATGGCGCAGTGCTGGTGGCGTTTGTGCTGTTTGAGCCCTACGGCTTGTACGGGCGCTGGCTCAAAGTGCGGGCTTATATTCAACTGTTTCCGTTTTACCGCAAAGGCATGTTCAAGCGGCAAAAAACTTTTCAAAAGTCGGACCGCCTGAAATGATGACCGCATCCAATCCCTGCATGCTGCAAGTCAAAGACCTGAGCATCCGCTTTGGTGGGGTACTGGCAGTTAATAAAGTCAGCTTCGACGTCAAGCAGGGTGAAGTTTTTACGCTGATAGGACCGAACGGCGCTGGTAAAACCACCGTTTTCAATTTAATCAGCCGCATTTACACGCCAACTGCTGGCAGCATCGTGTTTGAAGGACAAGACCTGCTCAAACAGCCCGCGCACGCAATTGCAAAGCTGGGGATTGCGCGTACCTTCCAGAACATTGAGCTGTTTGAGCATGCCAGCGTGCTGCACAACTTGCTGGTGGGGCAGCACACGCAACGCGCCAGTGAATCGCTGGGTGGTCTGTGGCGAGAAATGTTTTTTACGCCTTCTGCGAGGGCAGCGGAAGTGGCAGCCCGTGAAAAGGTAGAGCGCACCATTGAGCTGCTGGACCTGCAGCACTACCGCGACACGATGGTTGCCGGGCTGCCCTACGGCGTACGCAAAGTCGTTGAGCTGGCGCGCGCATTGTGTGCCGAGCCCAAAATGCTGCTGCTTGATGAACCTTCATCCGGATTGAACGTTGAAGAAACCGAAGACATGGCGTTTTGGATCCAGGACATACAACGCGAACTGGGTATTACGGTTTTGATGGTCGAACACGACATGACGCTGGTATCAAAGGTGTCCGACCGCGTGCTGGCCATGAGCCAGGGGGAAGTTTTGGCCCTAGGTACGCCGCGTGAAGTCCAAACCCACCCAGGTGTGATTGAGGCGTACTTGGGATCGGTTGATGACGTCAGCAGCCTGCGCAGGGTGGCGGTATGACGACGCTTGGAACCGCCACAGCACAGGTGGCGGAAGAGCCGATTTTGAAGCTCTTGAATGTAGAAAGTGCGTACGGCCCGATCAAGGCAATTCGAGGGGTAAGCCTGCAGGTTCGCAAGGGTGAAATTGCGACGGTGCTGGGCAGCAATGGCGCGGGTAAAAGCACCATTTTGAAGACCATTAGCGGAATCATTGACCCACGCAAGGGAAGCATTGCCTTTAAAGGTCAAGACATCACTTCTTGCGATCCGGGCCTGATTGTGCGCAGCGGTTTGTCGCACGTACCAGAAGGGCGAGAGGTTTTCCCGTTGCTTTCGGTGCGTGATAACTTGCTGATGGGTGCTTACACACAGAAAGACCGCGACGGCGTGGCGCAAGACATGGAAACTGTGTTTGCCTACTTTCCAATACTCAAGGACCGCAGCGCGCAAGATGCGGGCTTGCTGTCTGGCGGCCAGCAGCAAATGCTGTCCATATCCAGAGCATTGATGGCCCGGCCCGATTTGATTTTGCTGGACGAACCCAGCCTGGGCCTGTCGCCCAAACTCACCAAAGAAATTTTTGAGATTGTGGTGCGCATTAACCGCGAACGCGGCACCACCATTTTGCTGGTCGAGCAAAACGCAAACATGGCGCTGAACGCATCCGACTACGGCTACGTGCTGGAAAACGGCCGGATTGTGATGGAAGACACTTGCGACAAACTGCGTGAAAAAGACGATATCAAAGAGTTTTACCTTGGCCTGAAAGAAGACAGCGTGCGCGGCGAGCGACGCTGGAAGAAAAAGAAAAACTGGCGATAAGCCGTCAATATCAGTATGCAAAATCTTTGGACGCTCACTCGCAAAGTTGAACCTGACACCCGCATTGTTCTGGCTGGCGACACGATTCCGCAAATGTTTTGGAATGGCGTTGCAAAGCGCCAGGACGATGTATGGCTGCGGCAAAAAGAACTCGGTATTTGGCGTAGCTGGACCTGGCGCGAATCAGGACAGGCGGTGCGTGAATTGACGCTGGGCTTAACGGCACTTGGATTCCAGGTTGGTGACACGGCAGCGATTCTTGCCAACACCCGCGTGGAATGGATGCTGGCTGACCTGGCGATTTTGTCGGCGGGCGGTGTTGCCAACGGCATTTACCCAACGGATGCAGCATCGCAAGTAGAGTATTTGTGCGAGGACTCCAGCACATCTATCTTGTTTGTTGAAGACGAAGAACAACTCGACAAAGTGCTGGAGATTCGCGTCAACCTGCCAAAACTCAAGCACGTTGTGGTGATGGACATGACCGGCCTGCAACGCTTTGTCGACCCGATGGTGATGAGCTTTGATGCATTGCGTAAATTAGGCAGCGTGCCCGCCAACTATCCCTTTGGACTGCTGGAAGAGCGCATTGCCTCAAGGGGCGAAAAAGACCTGGCGATTTTGGTCTACACATCAGGCACCACGGGCAAGCCAAAAGGCGCAATGCACAGCCACCACGGCCTGGTGTCCTCACTGCGCAACATTGCGGTGCTTTTCCCACTCAACAAAGACGATCAGCGGATGTGCTTTTTACCGCTGTGCCACATCGCCGAGCGTATGTTGGGAGCGTATTCGTCGATCTATTCCGGTGCGGTTCTTAATTTTGTCGAAAACCCGGACACCATTCCTGAAAACGTCCGCGAAATCCAGCCCACGGTGTTTTTTGCAGTGCCGCGAGTTTGGGAGAAGTTTTATTCAGGCGTGGTGATTGCGCTGAAAGACTCTGGCAAATTACAGCAAATGGTGTACGGCTGGAGCATTGGCGTTGGTCAGGAAATAGCCGAGCGCGTGTTGGCCCAGCAAGGCGAAACGCTCTGGCTCAAAATCAAATTTGCAATTGCGCGCGTTTTGGTCATCGACAACGTTCGCAAAATGATTGGTATCCACAGGGTACGGTATTTGCTCACCGGCGCTGCACCTATCGCACCAGACCTAATCCGCTGGTACCTTGCCCTTGGTTTGCCGATGCTGGAAGGTTTTGGCATGACCGAATCGACGGCAATGGGGTCAGCCCAGCCGATTGACCGCATGAAGCCTGGCACTATTGGCAAAGCCTCTTACGGCTGCGAGATGCGAGTCGACCCAAGCAACGGCGAGATTTTGGTGCGCGGGAGCAATGTGTTTATGGGGTATTTGAACCAGCCTGAAAAAACAGCGGAGACCATCGATGCCGATGGCTGGCTGCATACCGGTGATGTGGGCACCATGGACGCAGATGGTTATTTGAAAATTACCGACCGCATGAAAGACATCATCATTACCGCTGGCGGTAAAAACATCACGCCAAGCGAGCTTGAAAATGAGCTGAAGTTTTCGCCATACATCACCGATGCAGTCGTCATCGGCGACAAAAAGCCATACCTGACCTGCATCATCATGATTGATCAGGAAAATATTGAGAAATTTGCGCAAGACAACGATGTGCCGTTCAGCAACTACACCAGCCTGACGCACAGCGCGCCTGTGCAGGCGTTGATTCAAGCGGATGTTGACCGCGTGAATAAAAAGTTTGCACGCGTTGAGCAAATCAAAAAGTTCTGGCTGCTGGATGTGCAACTTTCAGCCGAAGACGAAGAACTTACGCCGACCATGAAGCTCAAACGCAAATTGGTGCAAACCAAGTACGTAGCCCAGATTGATTCCATGTACCGTTAGTTTTGACCTGCCAGTTTTTTTGAGTTTTTTGCCTGTATTTTTAAAGGAGACACACCATGAAGTTCACCACTCTCTCAGCTACTTTGGTGGCCAGCGCCATAGTTGCTTTTTCAGCGCAGGCTGTCGCGCAAAGCCAGGGCGTCAGCAAAACTGAAATTGTTATTGGCACCATCCTTGACCAGTCAGGCCCGCTCGCGGGTTTCGGCAAACAGTCGCGCCTCGGGATGCAATTGCGGGTGGACGAGATCAACGAACAGGGCGGCATCAATGGTCGCAAGCTCAAACTGCTGGTGGAAGACGACGGATACGACCCGAAGAAGGCCGTTTTGGCAGCCCAAAAGCTGGTGAACCAGGACAAAATTTTCATCATGGCAGGCCATTTGGGCACAGCTCAAAATTTGGCTTCCATGCCCGTACAGTTTGAAAAAAACGTGATCAACTTTTTTCCGATCACCGCAGCGCGCGAAATGTATGAGCCGCTTGACCGGCTGAAGTACTCCTTCGCGGCGACGTATTTCGATCAAATGCGAGAGGCGCTGCCTGGTTTGATCAAAGAAAAAAATGCAAAAAAGGTTTGCACGATTTACCAGGACGATGATTTCGGCCTGGAAGTGCTGCGCGGCGCAGAAGCTGGCCTGAAAACTGCAGGTATGACGTTGGTCGAAAAAACCAGCTTTAAACGCGGGGCGACGGACTTTTCAAGCCAGGTAGCCAAGATGAAAGCATCGGGCTGCGATTTGGTGGTGTTGGGCACCATCATCCGTGAAACCATCGGCACGATTGGCGAAAGTCGTAAAACCGGTTTTAGCCCAACTTTCATTGGCTCAAGCGCCGCTTACACCGATTTGATTCACAAGCTCGGCGGCGCTGCCATGAACGGCCTGTACGCCACCCACACTGTGCAGCACCCTTACCTTGACGAAGCGTCGCAGCCAATCCGCTTTTGGGCCAACAAATACAAAACCAAGTTCAATGAAGACCCTACCGTGTTCTCGGTTTACGGCTACTCTTTGATCGACACATTTGCCAAAGCCGCACAGAAAGCCGGCGCAAACTTATCGACCGATACCTTTATCAAAGCGATGGACACCATGACCATCGAGCCGGACATGTTCGGCAGCCCAGCGATGACTTTTAGCGCCACCAAGCGCCTGGGCAATGACTTGTCCCGCCTGTCACAAATCACCGACGGTAAATGGAAGGTTATGACTGCTTACGCAAAACGCTGAGCATTCGCGGCTGCAGGCAGCAGACCATGAGAAAATCCTGAGTTAGGCACATTCGCGCCACCATGGCGCACCTTACTCAGGATTTATCTCATGGAAGCAGAACACATCAACGCCATTGGTAACCAACTGGCAGACCTCAGCACCCGCGTGAATGAACTTCGGGGGTATCTTTGACTACCCTGCCAAAGAACGCAAATTAAGCGAAGTAAACGCAGCGCTTGATGACCCGAAGGTTTGGGACGTTCCCAAGCGGGCACAGGAGTTGGGTAAAGAAAAGAAGTCACTCGAAGACGTGGTGCACGTCATAGACCGCCTGAGCTCCGAGCTTTCAGACAATATCGAGCTTTTCGACATGTCTAAAGCCGAGGGCGACGAGCAAGGCATGCAGTCAATTGAAGGCGAGGCCGCCAAGGTCGCCGTTGAGGTTGAAAAGATGGAATTCCGCCGGATGTTCAACAAC
>JANPDQ010000534.1:0-2510 GCA_031431575.1 Polaromonas sp. | reverse complement strand
TTCAGCGCATTTGAGCAGCACCAGCGAATCATTGCCCCCTGAAAACAGCAGCGTGGGGCGCTCAAAACTGGCGGCTACTTCACGCAGGATGAAGATGGCTTCTTCTTCAAGCGCATCGAGGTGGGCGTTGCTTAAAACGGTGGGTTCAAGCGTATGGTCGGCTCTGGCGTTCATGTTGTGCTTTTCGGGTTTGCAGAAAGTCAATGGGCGACATGCAGGCCGCACTCGCGGTTGTCCTCACCCTTGGTGGGGTCCACGTAGTCAAAGTTGTTGGGCAGGCCGTGAATCTCGCAGTACTGGTAGAGGTCTTTGGAAGACCAGTGCAGCAAGGGCGCGACTTTGATGAGGCCGTCAGGGTTGACGCTGACCGGGTCCATTTGGGCGCGTACCGCGGTGTCGGTGGCGCGCAGGGCGGTGAACCAGACCTTGGGCGCGGTCTCGCGTAGGGCACGGGTAAAGGGCTCCAGCTTGACTTCGGCAGTGAAGGCGGCATGACGCGGGTCGTCTAGCGCCGGGGTCGCGCCATCGACTGCCTCACGGTGCGCACGCGAGCGGCGTGGCAGGTAGATGTGCAGGTCCAGCTTCAGCAGTTTGGTCACTTCGTCGGCGAAGCGGTAGGTGGCTTCGGTGTTGTAGCCGTTGTCCATCCAGACCACCGGCACCTTGGGATTGGCGCGCGTCACCATGTGCAGAATCACTGCTTCAAACGGCCTGAAATTGGTGGTGATGATGGCTGGCTGCCTCAAGGCGACAGCCCAGTCCACCAGGCCTTGCGCATTGCGGCCCAGTTCTGCGTTGATCTGTGTCAGGTTATGTGTGAGGTCCATGCCCGTTTCAGCGACTTCCGTCATTTCAAGCCTCCACAAAATGCGGGCTGACATTCACCGCATCGCCCTGATACGCGCCAACGTTGTAGCCCGGGTAAGCCGCTAATACACGCTCGGCCACGTCCACTGGCTGGTCTTCGCGCAGCACGGCGCTGGTAAAGCCGCTGCGCTGCATTTGCGCAAGCTGGTCAATCAGCACGTCGCCCGTGGCCACAATATCGCCCTTGAAGCCCAACCTGCGGCTGAGTAAAAACGCCTGGCTGAAAGCGCGGCCGTCGGTGAATTTGGGGAAATTGAGCTCAATGCTTTCAACGCCGGTCAATGACACATCGCGTGGATCGTCAGAATTGGCAATTTTCAGGTGTTTTTTGGTATCATTTTGGCCTTCAGACCAATGAATACGGGCGTGAGCAGCTATTAATTTCATAGTATTTTAAACGGTTAAACCGTCTCTTCTTGTTGCACGGCGTGCCGCGCGCCATTGGCTGCCAGCTTGAAAGGCTCTGAACCCAGGCGGCGCAAGGCGGCGATGAAAGTTTCAGACTGATTCGTCAAACGCTGGTCGCGATACACATCCAGCACAGCCTCAATCACGTCGGGCACTTCCGCCGCTGAAAATGATGGACCGACCACCTTGCCCAAGGCAGGCGCGCCTGACAGCGTAGAGCCGTCCGAGCCGCCCAGCGTGATCTGGTACCACTCCTTGCCGTCTTTATCAACACCCAAAATACCGATGTGGCCGCTGTGGTGGTGGCCGCAAGAGTTGATGCAGCCGCTGATGTGCAGGTCAATTTCGCCCAGGTCGTGCAGCTCGTCAAGGTCCTGGTAGCGGCGTGTGATGGCTTCAGCCAGCGGCAGGCTGCGAGCGTTGGCCAGGCTGCAAAAGTCGCCGCCGGGGCAGGCGATCATGTCCGTCAGCAAGCGAATGTTGGGTCGTGCAAAACCTGCTTTGCGCGCGGCCTTCCACAGCTCGGGCAACTGGTCACAACGCACCCATGGCAGCACCAGGTTCTGGTCGTGCGTCACACGCACTTCACCGGCTGAATAGTGGTCTGCCAGGTCAGCAGCCAAGTCAAGCTGGTCAGCCGTCGCATCGCCGGGCGCTTGGCCCAGGCGCTTGAACGACAGGGTGACGATGCGCAAGTCGGGGTTTTTGTGCGGGGCCACGTTTTGCTGCAACCAGCGGCCAAATTCCACATCGTCTTCAGCGGCGGCGCGCAGAATGTTGGCGATTTTTGCTTCGGCATCGCTGCGGTTGCAGGTTAAATCAGGGGCGACGAATGAGCTTGAGACGCGGTCAAGCTCGGCCTGAGTAATGGTGTGCGGCGCGCCGTCAATCTCGACAATCGCTTTGTACTCGGCTTCAACTTCATCAATAAATCGCTGGCCTTCGGCTTTGACCAAAATTTTGATACGCGCTTTGTACATGTTGTCGCGGCGGCCAAAGCGGTTGTAGGCGCGCACGATGGCTTCAATGTAATTAAGAATTTGGTCCCACGGCAAAAACTCAGTCAACGTGCTGGCAATGACAGGTGTGCGACCCATGCCGCCGCCCACCAGCACTTTAAAACCCAACTCGCCGATATCGTTTTTAACCATGTGCAGGCCCACGTCGTGCCAGGCCGTGGCAGCGCGGTCTTCCAGTGCGCCGGTAATGGCAATCTTGAATTTGCGCGGCAAAAA
>JANPDQ010000533.1:0-3405 GCA_031431575.1 Polaromonas sp. | reverse complement strand
CTCAAGCAGTTTGAAGCGCACCCACACATTCGCCCCACACCTGACCAGGACTACTACCCGGTTGTACAACTCAACACGCCGCCCGCCTTAAGACCAGTCGTCGTCGGCTTTGGCCCCTGCGGCATTTTTGCGGCACTGCTGCTGGCGCAAATGGGGTTCAAGCCCATCGTTCTGGAGCGCGGGAAAAAAGTACGTGAACGTACCCAAGACACTTGGGGCCTGTGGCGCAAAAGCACCCTGAACCCAGAGTCCAACGTGCAGTTTGGCGAGGGCGGTGCGGGCACCTTTTCAGACGGCAAACTGTGGAGCCAAATTAAAGACCCACGCCATCTGGGCCGCAAAGTGATGCTGGAGTTCGTCAAAGCGGGCGCACCTGAAGAAATTTTGCTGGTCAGCAAGCCGCACATTGGCACGTTCAAGCTGGTGAAAGTTGTCGAGCATATGCGCGAGCAGATCATCGCGCTGGGTGGTGAAGTGCGGTTTGAGCAACGCGTGAGTGATGTACTGATTGAAGACGGGCAGATTCGTGGACTCTCCGTACAAAATCTGAACGATCAGAGCACTTACGAGCTACGCGCCGACCACGTCGTGCTAGCGCTCGGCCACAGCTCTCGCGACACAGTGGCCATGCTGTATGACCGAGGCGTTTACATGGAGGCCAAGCCGTTCTCCATCGGCTTTCGCATTGAACACCCCCAGGGCGTGATTGATCGGGCGCGACTTGGCCAGCACGCTGGCCACCCTCTGCTGGGTGCGGCGGACTACAAGCTGGTGCACCACGCGGCAAATGGGCGAAGTGTCTACAGCTTTTGCATGTGCCCCGGCGGAACGGTGGTGGCCGCTACGTCGGAGCCTGGCCGCGTGGTGACCAATGGCATGAGCCAGTACTCGCGCAATGAGCGCAATGCAAATGCTGGCATTGTGGTCGGCATCTCGCCCGCCGATTACCCGGGCAACGCATTGGCTGGGTTTGAATTTCAACGCGCGCTTGAATCGCACGCCTACGAATTGGGCGGTAGCAACTACCAGGCGCCTGGCCAATTGGTGGGCGACTTTGTCGCAGGCAAACCATCTACCCAGCTCGGCAGCGTGGAGCCGTCTTACAAGCCCGGCGTGCTGCTGGGCGATTTGCACAGCGCCCTGCCCGCCTATGCAATAGCCGCCATGCGTGAGGCGCTGCCTGTGTTTGGTAAAAAAATTCGCGGCTTTGACATGCATGACGCGGTGCTGACTGGAGTGGAAACGCGCACTTCATCACCCGTCAAAATCACGCGCGGAGAAAATTTTCAAAGCCTGAATGTCAAAGGGCTGTACCCGGCTGGCGAAGGCGCAAGTTACGCTGGCGGGATTTTGTCGGCGGGAGTCGACGGCATTGAAGTCGCTGAAGCCCTTGCACGAAACATGATCGGAAACACGACCGCTCTGCGTGACCGCGATAATGCGCCCAGCAAAAACTGAATTAAATTGACAACCATGACCGACACACAAGCAGCCGCACCGTTGCAAGAAGCCCAACCGCAAACCGCGCAAGCTAATCCAAAGCAAGCCAAAGCGCAGCACCAGCGCCGCGCCCCCAGCCCAGCGCTAGAAAAGCTTTTTGAGCTGTACCCCAAGCTTTTCGGCGCGCACTTTTTGCCGCTGAAACTCGGCGTGTTTCAAGAGTTGCTGGCACGCCACCCAGACGAGTTTGTAAAAGCTGATTTGAAAATAGCGATGGGCCAGCACGCGCGCTCTACCCGCTACCTGGAGTGCGTAGCCGCTGGCTTGCCCCGGCATGACCTGGACGGCAACCCGGTCGAGCCAGTAGCGCCCGAGCACATTCACCACGCGATTGTTGAAGTGTTCAAGCGCCGCCAGACACGCAGCCGCGTTGACCTGACACCACAACTGCAACTGCGCTTGATGGAGACCATCGAGGCTTCTGGCCTTAGTCTGGACGAATATGCAGAGCGCATGCGGGTGGCCGACGAGCAAGTCAATGTGGTGCTGGACGCGGCATTGGCCGAATTGAAGCTGGAAGCGGCCAGACGCGAGGCGCTGGTCAAGGCTTATCAAGCCAGTGGTAAAACCGAGGCCGAGTTTGCCGACATGTACGGCGTGAAACCAGTGCAACTTCGTGCCGTGTTGGCATCCATTGAGCCAGCGAGTCAATAAAACTGTGGATCGCCAACAGGGCGGGTTTTAAAGCGTTTATGCACCCAGTAGTACTGCGCCGGGTTGGCATTGATATAGCTTTCCAGGTGCTTGTTCATCAACGCCGTGTCAGCCGCTAAATCATCGGTCGGAAAGTTTGGCCACGCCGGGTGAATGCGCAGCTCGTAGCCCGAGCGCGTCATGGTGACCACTGCAGGCACCACTTTTGCGCGGCCCAGCCGTGCAAAGCGTGACAGCGACGGCACAGTGGCGGTGGGTACGCCGTAAAACGGCACAAAAATCGAGTCCAGCGGGCCAAAGTCCATGTCGGGTAACAGGTACAGCGGCTCGCCCTTTCGCATTGCAGCAATCACTGGTTTCACCCCGCTGGCGCGCCCTAGCAAGCGCATGAAACCGAAGCGGCTTCTGCCTTTGAAAATCCAGCTGTCAATTTGCTTGTTCGATTGGTCGGTGTAGATCGTGACCGACTGGCGCGGCTGGCGCAGCACCATGCCTGCCCAGGCTGCATCCATGCCGACAAAGTGCGGCGTAAACATGACGGTCGGCTCAGTGCCGATGACCTCATCAACCGCCCCGGTCATCGTCACACGCCTGAGCAGCCAGCTGCGCGGCGCGTGCCAGACCCAGCTGCGGTCCAGCCAGGCTTGCGCAAAATACACGAAGGTTTGCCGCGTTAACCTTTTTATTTCGGGCGCAGGCAGCTCCTTAAAGCATAGCGTTAGGTTAGTGCTCACGACCCGGCGGCGGGAGCCCACCAGCACATACAAAGCCCAGCCCAGCATGGCGCCCAGCCCGCGCACCAGCCGCAGAGGCATAAATGCCAGCACGTGCATCAGCGATATCCCAGCCATCGTCAGCACCGTGGTGCCCCATTGCCGCAACACACTCATGCGATGCCTGAGCGCGGGTTTTTGTAGCGGTTGTAGCCCCACAGGTACTGGCCGGGGTTGCGCCGCACCATTGCTTCAATCGACTGGTTAATGTGCACAACGACATCATCGACGCTTGGGCCGTTTGCAGAGGACTGCGCAGCCTGCAAATACTCCAGCGGCGGCAAAATCGTGACGACGTAGCCCGAGCCTTTAGGCCGTCGGTCACACACCACCGGTACCAGTGCTGCGCCGCTTTGCAGCGCAAGCCTGGCAGCCAAAGTCATTGTGTAGGCCGGCTTGCCAAAAAACGGTGACCACACGCCCAAGCCTTCAGGCGGGACTTGGTCGGTCAGCATCGCCACTGCCTGGTTGGCTTTCA
>JANPDQ010000532.1:0-1779 GCA_031431575.1 Polaromonas sp. | reverse complement strand
GCATTGATTGGCAGTTTGTCGTACTCGGTGATGCCCACCGTCACGTCTTTCCAGCCGTCAAGCGTTTCATAAATCGGCTTGCAGCGGCTGATGTCGTCTGCGCCCATCGGCAAAATGTCGGTCACGTCGCCGTCCAGCTCGTAGCCGGTGCAAAGCATTAATTTGTCAATTCCGTCCAGCACATCAAGCTTGGTGATGCACAAACCGCTCAGGCCATTGACCTGCGCAGAGCGCTTGAGCAGCGCCGCGTCGAACCAGCCGCAGCGCCTGTAACGCCCCGTGACCACGCCGCGCTCTGCCCCTACCGTGCTCATATGCCAGCCGGGCGTGCCGGGTGTTTGCCAGTCCAGCTCGGTTGGGAAAGGCCCGCCACCCACGCGGGTGCAGTACGCCTTCGTGATGCCCAAAATATAGTGCAGCAAGCCAGGCCCCACGCCCGAGCCCGCTGCGGCATTACCCGCCACGCAATTACTTGACGTGACGTACGGATAGGTGCCGTGGTCAACGTCTAGCAGCGTGCCTTGCGCACCTTCGAACAGCAAATTAACGCCAGCTTTGTGCGCATCGTTCAGCTCACGCGATACATCGGCCATCATTGGCCTGAGCTGCTCGGCATGGGCCATTGCTTGGGCATACGTCGAATCAAAATCAATGGCGGGTGCGTTCAAAAATGTGGTCAACACGTGATTGTGCAGCGTGAGCAACTCTCGCAGCTTTACCGCAAAGCGCTCGGGGTGCTTCAAGTCTTGTACGCGCAACGCACGGCGTGCAATTTTGTCTTCATAGGCGGGGCCAATTCCCTTGCCGGTGGTACCGATTTTTTCTGAGCCGCCTTGCTCCCGGAGGGCTTCACGAGCGGAATCTAGTGCGGCATGAAAAGGCAGTATCAGCGGGCAGGCTTCACTGATACGCAGGCGCGAGCGCACCTCAACGCCTTGCGACTCAAGCTGCGCAATTTCCTTGAACAAGTGGTCAACCGACAGCACCACGCCGTTGCCGATGTAGCACTTCACGTTGGGGCGCATCACGCCACTCGGAATCAGGTTAAGTGCGGTCTTGATGCCATTGATCACCAGCGTGTGGCCAGCGTTGTGCCCGCCCTGAAAGCGCACCACGCCCTGCGACAGCTCGGTGAGCCAGTCGACCAGTTTGCCCTTGCCCTCATCGCCCCACTGGGTTCCCACCACCACAACGTTGCGGCCGCGCGTAGCGGTAATTTTGTTGGTCATCTTCTCTTCAAATGGTTAGGTTAGCGGTAAAAATCAGGCAGGTGTGTTCAAGGGCTGAACAACCCACCGTCCAGCCACGAGTGCCAACTCGCGGTCGCAGTTAAATTCATTGACTTCGTGCTCGTGCCCGGGCAGCACGCGCACCACGGTGTCGCCCGATGCGCGCAGTTGGGCTATTGCGGCTGACAGGTTTGCGTTTTCAGCCCAAGGAGCACGCACAGCCGCTTTCAAAGGCCGGGGCGGCAAAACGCTGACCAGCTCTTTTAAATCAAGGCTAAAACCGGCTGCGGGGCGGTTGCGACCAAATACTGCACCCACTTCGTCGTAGCGCCCGCCGCGGGCCAGTTCTGCGCCATGGCCGTAAACGGCAAAACGCGTTCCGCTGTAGTAAGCGTATCCGCGCAAGTCGGCCAAGTCAAAGGTGATGTTTACATCGCGCTCGTCAGCACCAACATGCTGGGCCAGCCATTTCAAATTGCGAATCGCATCCTGAACTCCAGCGAACCCTTTAAGTGCTTTCTCAGCTTCTGCCAGCACCTTTTCGTCGCCG
>JANPDQ010000531.1:0-12847 GCA_031431575.1 Polaromonas sp. | reverse complement strand
CTCAAAAATATAAGTCAGTGCATCAAGCGCATACATCGTCATAGAACCGCCTGACGTGTCCGCCACGGTGTCCCGCGGTAGCTGCACAAAAATAATATCTGCTGCGGACGCTGCGTCGATGGCAGGATAGGCGCTACTTGCCATGGGGTTCAGCCGCCCGGCAGCCAAATCAAGTACGTGGCTACCATGTGTCGCGCGGGCATCCAGTGCTGAGTTTTCAGTTGAATTTGCAATAGAAGAGTAAACCTTATCCTCGTCCAGCACGCCAGCATGGGAGCAGGCTGCAAAAAGGGTCTCCATTACCGGTGAAGTGAGCTCGCGTCCGTATTGGTAGTTTGCAACGGGGTACCACCATGAGCCGTCTGCACCCAAACCAGCAGGCGCACTAACGGCAATAACGGTCTGTAATGGTTCTTGATCCCACAAATAACGAACTCGTGAACTCAAATTGTCGTTACTTTTGGTAAGGAATTGCTGATGGGCAAACGGGCATCCGAAGTCGACCACAGCCACAACTGATTTGCCTAATTTGGGCTGAATAGCAAACTGCAGACCGCCTCCGGTCTGACCGCCATCCTGCTGGCGCGCCAAATTAAATTCGAGTTTGATGTCGGTTTGCTCCGCCAGCTCAATTAACTGCTTTTCATTAACGGTGCCAACAAAGAACTTGCCGCCGCCGTCGCCGCTGGCACAAACTTCTCGTAGTCCGAGCGTCGATGTGCCTACTTTGGGCAGCGGGTTAGTTGCATTTGGTGTTTCAACTGCAACTTGGTATTTGTCACCACGAACCCGAAAGTTCCGCAATTCAGACAGCGACGCCCATATAAGGTACGGATCACTACCCGCTAGTGAAGCAGTCCAATCGATGTTTCGAAATTCAGTTGCAGTCGACACAGCTTGACTCCCATTAAAGTTACTTGCTCACTTTCATCTAAACCATTTCCGCTTTAGTACTTCAGTTCCTTTTCAGCCGCATCCAACAGCCAATTCAGAAGGGTTGACTGTTCAACGGTTACCTGATCCTTAGCGGCAATGTTGATGGGCGAGTTCCATTCAGGAGCAGTTGGATCAAAGTCCTTGTCAGCGATGGCGTTATCAATGCTGAATTCGCGCTGCTTCTCAACGTGTTGGCCACCAGCACGTCGCTTCAACACGAAATCCGCCAGCGCATCGGCCAGCACATATCCTGCTGCACTGTCTACCGGAAAGTGCAAGCCCGCCACTACCCGGTTGTCGGCCACTCGTTTTGCCAGGCGGAATAACTGCATCTCTTTGACCGCCCCAGTTGAGCTACCTCCAACCAAGCTAGCCAAAATACGAGCGATGAAATAAGCCTCAGTCGCGTGCCCGCTGGGCAACGAGCCGTGGCCTGGCGTTTGAATAATGGGTTGCAGCAGCGTTGAATACTCGACTGGGCGTGGACAGGTCAACGTGTGTTTTACGCGCTGGGTGACCAGCATGGCAAATGACAGCAAGGTGCCAATCAGTTCGAGCGTCTTGGGGGTGCGCTCAGGATGCAGATTGCAAATAGCTGACCAATGCGCATACGGCGGCGCGATTTGGGTGATGATTTCAGCGGTGCGGGCATCGCGTTGCTTGGACCTAGAAAATACCAGCTTCATTTGCTGGATGAACTGCTCACGGGTAGGCCGAGTGAGTTTAATAAGTGGTGCCTTTTCACCGTTCTTGTCGCAGTAATTCAAGACGGCGGTCACATCATCTTCAGTAGCAAACGATAAACCTTCGAGCAAGTCGGTATAAATCAAAGCGCTGCGGTAGCCTGATTCCCAGCGGCGTAAATCCCCAGGTTGGTTAATAGGAGGAAGGTCTGGCGCCTCGGCGCTGTGAGTCCAAGACAGTCTGTCGGTTAACCAAGTCGCCTTGTCCAAAACATCTGTGCCCGCCTGCATATCTTGGCGCACCGTATTGAGCACGTAGGCTGTTGTTGGGCTGGCCAGAATGCCCTGAATTCCTTGTATCCCTTGAATGCCCTGAATTCCTTGGATGCCCTGTATGCCTTGTATCCCCTGAATTCCTTGGATACCTTGCAAAGCGGACAGTGGCGATAAATGGCTCATGGCATAAGTCTTTCAAACTGGTTGAGAAAAAACAAATCAATCACTGCAACGGAATACCAGCTTCGGCAAGTGCACCTGCATATAAACTGCACGCCGGTGTCCTGCACAAAGGGGAATTAATTTTGAATGAGGCTACGGTAAAATCCGGTTCTAGCTTCAACAAGCCCGCTGCGGACAGCCTTGCGGCCTCAATATCAGCGCTCAACGCTTGCGCCAGCAAAATGCATTTGCGAGTCGATAGCAAACCGTAGTTGAGGCGCAAAGATCGTTGGCCGAGCTCGATAGCGTGCCCGTATTTGCCGCCGACCAACATTGCGACTGCTGCGAGGGAATCAAAGTAATATTTAATCGGGTCCAAAGGCGAAAGCAGCAGTGCGCGGTCAGCCGCTTCAACGGCTTGCAGCCCTTCGCCCTGCCAAGCATGAATCATCGCCGTACCAATCCATGCCAGGGGCTCGCTCGGGTTATTGGTTAGTGCTGATGCATAGGTTTCGTGCGCCAGTGCAAAGTCTTTTTGTACGTACCCATGAATCAGGCCTTTGATAGTCAAAGCCAGTGAGTTGTTAGGTTCCAAGTCCAAGGCGCTGTGCACCATGTCGAGTGACTTGGTTGCTTCTCTAGCGGGGTCATCGGTCCAGCTCTGGGCCACTGCCAAGCTGTGCCACTTCGCCAGCCAAGCTCGGGGGGTTGGGCTACGTGGGTGGCGGGCTATTAGCACGTCCAGCATTCGCTGCGACTGGGCAAAGTCGCGGCGCGACATGCGGTGCATCAGCGTGATGGCACCGAGCAGCAGCGAATAACTCTCCAGGGTCGGAAGCGGCCGGGTCGCGGTGTAACTAAATTCAGCACGCAGTACCTGTGCGTGCACGTGGGCCGCTATTTGCCTGATGAGGTCACTTTGCGGGTCGAGCAGGTCAGCAATTGGGCAACGAAGCTGGTCTGACCATACGACATCGACAGTTTGTGCGCTGGCCAGCTCGGCATTCAAGAGCAAGTTTTTTCCGTCGCTGACAAAGCTGCCAGACATCACGTACCTGGCCCCCAGCAATTGTTCAACTTGTGGCAACGCTAAATTTCGTCCGCGTAATGCGCCGCTGCTAAGGCGTGACACCACTTTGAATTCAGCTGTACGCGAAAGCTGTGCAATCACGCCATCGGCAATCAGGTCGCCAATCGTCGCACTGGCGGGGTCGCCTTGCGCACCTGTGAAGGGAATGATGGCAATCGTGGGTTTAAAAGACGTGTTGTAGTCGGCCGATGGGGTCAACATGGGAAATGCCCCCGCTTCCCCCACCCGATACGCCCTAACCGGCTGCGCCACATGCTTTAAATAACACTCGCCCATGTCCTCGACCTTGGCATCCAGCCCATCGGTCAGGCCGTCTCGCACTTCTGCTGTCACCATCGTCTCGCCGGGGCCGGCCAGTGACGCTACTCGGGCGGCCAGGTTCACGCCGCTGCCGTAAATGTCGATGTCGTCGATGTACACCTGCGCCGTGTTCAGCCCAGCGCGCAAGTACAGCTGCTGGTCTGGCGGCAAGGCAGCGTTGGCGGCATCAAAGTAGCGGTGCAGTTGCACGGCGGCGTTGGCGGCATTGCGCGGGGAGTCAAATTCCACCATGATGCCGTCGCCCAGGCTTTTAACCATGCGACCTTGGTGTTGTGGCAGCACTTGTGTGGTGGCGTGGCGCACAAAGCCTCGCCAGTGGTCTACCACTGCCAGCTCATTGGCCGCCATCAACCGCACAGATTCCACCAAATCCATTACCAATACCACCTTGAGTCGTTGCGGCAACGCTAGCAGCTCAAGCGAGTCAGCCGGTACTGCTGTATCAAAAGTAGGAATGTTGGCTGGATTCATTGGGCTTGTCATACCCCAAATGAGGTAGGAAGATTTGGATTGTGTACTCCTTTTTGGGGATGCGCAATTGCTTACACGGTGCCACAGTTGGTTGCATACGACGGTTATGGATTGGCCGCCAGCCATAGAAAAAATTGCCGCGTTTCGGAGCCTCTACTGATGAATCCTTTGGTCAATCTTGTTTGTTTTTGCAGTTTAAGTGGGGTGGTTGCGGCCGCCACCGTGTTTTCTGGCGACGCGATATCCAGAGAGTTACAGATCATAGGTACTGGTGATTCGGGCTAGCAAAGAAACTCAATCAAGGTGACTGTGGTGGTGCCGCAGCCAAAGAAATAAAGATTTTTGTGCAAGTAGTTAAAAGGAGATTTTTATGATTCGTTTAAGAGTTGTGGGTATTTTTTATGACAAGAGTTTTAAGCCAGAAGAAATCAAGGATGTCAAAAACATCAAAGACCTGTTGGATGTTGCAGTGAGGGAAGGCGGGATGGTCAAGCCAAAAGATGGGGGTAGTCCGCTCAGTAGGTTCACCTACACATCGACTATTAGAGCTAAGCTCAATGAAGAAGGTCGACCAGAAAGTGTTTATTCGTTACTGGGCTTTACGCACTACCTAGAAGCCAAAATTGACAAGTCACTTGGCGCTAAAGAGCGATTGGCGGGCTACTACAAGTTGTTTGAATCAACTGCGGTTGAAAGAGACTCCGTAACCGTACACGCATGGCAGTACTACGTGATTCGAGCCGATAGACAGAACCCAAAGTCCAAAACGGTCTCATCTAATTTTTGGGATGGCAAAGCCCCTTTCCCGGATGTTTCGCCCGCTGTGCCGAACGGACTTGAGGGAACGCCAGGCTTTACCCCATTCGACACGATGACATTGATGGACGGCGACGAAGTCGTCTGGCGCAACGTCGCCATCGTTCGCAACCCACAAACTGAGCCGATTTACTAAAGCCGCGGCCTGCGCACGGTCTGCCTAAGATGTGCGCAGGAGTTGCCCCAATCGACATATTTCGAAACCTCCCAAAGGTACGGGACACCTTCAGATGATCAACCCCACCCAATTTCTAGACGAGCTGTCAGCAGAGTTGCTGGCATCGCCCGCATTAGCCACAATAGGCGTAGCCAAAGCAGTTGAGTATTTCTCAAAAGCCCGAAAGCACCATGGCCCCGACTGGTCATACTTGGTTAAATCAGAAATTTCGCTTCACCCGGTTATGAGGGACATCAGGCTGTGCCCACTGACGGGGCGTTGTGCTGACAAGCCACGGGGGTATGCAGGCGACGCAGTGATGATTGACTACATCTACGGCACGGGCGTTGCGCCCAATGAGTTACTCAGTCCTGTCACTCGGGCGATACATGCGTACACCACGTCATCACCTGCCAGCCGTTCTGTGCGCTATCGACGCTACCGGCTGGCCGATTTGATCGACAGCGCTGCGATTGAACAGCTGCACTTTGGCAAGCAGGGGTTAAGAGTTCTAAGCGTTGCTGCTGGTCATGGGCGTGAAATTGAACTTAGTGCTGCATTTCAGCAGGGTTTGATTGGTGAGTTTGTGGCTCTTGATCAAGATGCTGAAAGTCTTGCAGAGTTACAACGTGCATTTGCAGGCCACGCATCGACAGTTACGCCTTTGAAGCTGAGCATCAAGCAATTGCTTGGTGGTAAGCACGACCTTGGCACCTTTGACTTGATTTACTCTGCGGGCCTGTATGACTATCTGGACACATCACTGGCGAGAAGGTTAACGGCTCAGTTATTTAACCTGTTACGGCCATCGGGTCGCTTGCTGTACGCCAACTTTGCGCCTGATATTCACGGTGTTGGATACATGGAGGCCGCGATGGATTGGTGGCTAACTTATCGCGATGCCAATGAAGCAAAAGCCCTGGCCGATGAGATTGATGAAGCGCAGATAAGTGCTGTCAAGCAATATACCGATCCCGACTGCAATATTCATTTCGTTGAGCTGAAAAAAAATCCGTGATAGCGGTAAGTCGGGTAGCTTGGCTCGAAGCCAACGTGTGGTGGCTGTCGGTTTTATCTTTCGGCGAAAGCTGGCACAACAACCATCACCAAGCCCCCACCAGCGCCACTTTTAGCCACCGCTGGTGGCAAATTGACGTCGGCTGGGCGTTTATTAAAGCGGCTAAGCGATTGGGCTTAGCTTATAACGTTAAGCGGAATCAGGGCTGAGCTGGCGAATGATGGTGATGGCCAGTTTTTAGCTTGAAAGGGCTAAATACGGCCATTTTTAGGTATCAAATCGGCCTATAGGACAATAAGTAACCGCGTAAAACGCTCCTGAATTAATAGCATAAAACCGATGTTGGCAGCTACAGTTCATCTTGCCTGACGTACCCAGCCTCGCGTTGGCTTCGAATGGCCAAGATGAAAACAATCTCTAGCTCTGCCGTATATTTGTAGAGAGCCAAATAGCCTCTGTTTTTAGTGCCGAGTACCAGTTCACGCAGGCCGTCTGAAAGGGAGCGTCCAATCAGCGGGTGGCGCGTCAACAGGTCAAGGCCTTCGATGATCTGAGTTATCGCTTGAGCCGCTGCGCCCGAGTCATGCAGTGCAAAGTGTTCAAAAATCCGGTCAAAGTCTTCAGTAATTTCAGGTGCCAGTTCCAGGGTGATCACAGCAGTCAAACGCCGAGCCTGTGGGCTTTGGGTTTGGCAGCAGGCTTACCCGCCGCGCGCTCTTGCAGGTAGTGGCGCATGTCCTCCCACGCAATGGCTTGCCCGCTGGCGGCTATCTTGGCGTAACGCTGTTGAGCCACTGACTGAAAATCTGCCTGCTGTTCAGCTACGGCCAGCTTGTCGGTAATGGCTTGCAAAATAAAGCTGTGCACGTTGGTGTCAGCCATTGAGGTTACTTGGGCAATACGGGCTTTGACGTCAGCAGGCAGGCGGATGGTAGTGGTTGTCATTGGCACTTTCTTGAGCTGGCCGCAACTGTAGCACAGTTGTGCTACAGCAAGCGATCGACGGGTGCGTGCTCTAGCTTGAAATGGGATGCACAAAGCAGGCTTTGACGGATAAAACAGGCCATTTTAAGGATTAAATAGGCCTGTAGCCTAATAAATACGGGCGCAAACAGCTATTAAATAAATAGCGTTCTGAGCGGACTTGTGGGAATTCCCGTAGTCCTTTTGCGCTGCCAAACTCGCATAATCCCCACATGGAAACCAAATGGCTAGAAGATTTCGTCAGCTTGGCTGAAACCCGCAGTTTTAGCCGCTCGGCCACGCTGCGTCACGTTACGCAACCCGCTTTTTCACGGCGCATTCAGGCGCTTGAGGCTTGGGCGGGTACTGATCTGGTGGACCGCAGCTCCTACCCCACGCGCCTTACCCCTGCCGGGCAAACGCTGTATAGCCAGTCGCTTGAAATGTTGCAGGGCTTGCAGTCAACCCGAGCCATGCTGCGCGGCCACACGTCGGCTGGGCAAGATGTGATTGAGTTTGCCGTGCCGCACACGCTGGCGTTCACGTTTTTCCCAGCGTGGGTCACCAGCCTGCGAGAGAAGTTTGGGCCGATTAAAAGCCGCTTGATCGCCCTGAACGTGCATGATGCCGTGCTGCGGCTGGTCGAGGGCAGTTGCGATTTGCTGATTGCCTACCACCACGACTCGCAGCCGTTTCAGCTCGACCCCAGCCGGTATGAAATGGTCACGCTGGGGCAAGAAGTGCTGTCGCCCTTCGTCAAACCCAACGCCGAGGGCGAGCCGATGTACAAGCTGCCGGGCCGAGCGGGCCACCCGCTGCCGTACCTGGGCTACGCGCCGGGCGCTTATTTAGGCCGCGTGGTGGATTTGATTTTGAAGCAGTCCACGACCGCTATTCACCTAGACCGTGTGTATGAAACCGACATGGCCGAAGGCCTGAAAGCCATGGCGCTTGAAGGCCACGGAATTGCGTTTTTACCTTTCAGCGCGGTGAAAAAAGAGCTGCGCGCCAAAAAGCTCGTCCCCGCCAGCGACAAGCTGGACATGACGATGGACATTCGTGTTTACCGCGAGCGCCCTGCCAGCAGCCAAGCCGCTAAAAGCCCGGCGCAGGCGTTGTGGACCTACCTGCAATCGCAGTCCCCCGCCCGGCTTGAAGCAAAAAGCGCGTCTAAGGTGCAACCCTAGGTCGTTATAAAAAAAACGCATAACGCGTTTGGTAACCGGCATTGGATTTTTTTAACCACCGAACTTACAGTTCATCACGTTTTACTGATTTGGCGTGTGAACGGTTGACACAATCATCTGCTTGGCACAAATACTGCTCATATCCTTCTTCAAAGATGGGACAGTTGTTCTCCGCGCACCACTGCGGGGCTCGTCATAGTTCGTGTCGGGTTGGTGTTATTGCGGTCAACCGCAGCAAACGCCTGACGTTAAAAGCAGGCTTTCTGCCGACAAATGAGGTCGGCGGCCTGGCAAAAACGGTAGAGCTAGCTGGGGTAAACCTTTGGGGTTGCGTGCAGTCAAGCTCTTTAGAATGATGGTTAATTTTTTATTTCACTCACAGGAAATCCATGAAACTCAAACTCGCTGCTCTCACCCTTGCCGTATTTGCCACAGGTGGTGCTTTTGCGCAGGCCACCGACACTGTTGCCAAGGTAAAAGCCTCTGGCGTCGTCACCATGGGCGTGCGTGACTCGTCAGGCGCTTTGTCTTACACCTTGGGCGACGGCAAATACACCGGCTTTCACGTCGAAGTGTGTAACAAAGTCATCGCCAATCTTGAAAAAGCTGTTGGCCGTAAAGTTGAAGTGAAGTATCAAGCCGTAACGTCACAAAACCGTATTCCATTGGTGCAAAACGGCACCGTTGACATCGAGTGCGGCTCCACCACCAACAACGCAACGCGCCAAAAAGACGTTGCCTTTTTGCCAACCACCTTTGTTGAAGAAGTGCGCATTGCAGTCAAGGCAAACTCCGGCATCACCGGAATCGCCCAGCTCAACGGCAAAAACGTAGCCACCACCACCGGCACTACGTCGGTTCAAACGCTGCGTAAAAACGAGCGCGCTACCGGCGTTGATTTTAAAGAAGTGTTCGGTAAAGACCACGCTGACAGCTTCTTGCTGCTCGAGTCCGGTCGTGCTGACGCGTTTGTGATGGACGGCGCTATTTTGGCTGGCAACATTGCTACGTCAAAAGCCCCAGCCGATTTCAAAATCGTTGGTGAAGTACTGAGCGTTGAGCCAATCGCCATCATGGTTCGTAAAGACGATGCCGCATTCAAGAAAATCGGCGACGACACCGTCAAGGAAATGATGAAGTCTGGCGAAATTGCCAAGCTGTGGGACAAGTGGTTCATGCAGCCGATCCCACCGAAAAACGCAAAAGTTGGCTATGCCGCCAGCGACAGCACCAAAGCTGCCTGGAACGCGCCAAACGAAAAGCCAATGGAAGATTACGCCAAGAAGTAATTGTTGCGCCTAGACTATTTGCGACTTAACTAAACAAGCCCCGCTCTTGACATCAAGGTGCGGGGTTTGTTGTTTGTGGCGCGGTGGGTTTGGCTAAAGAGACAGATGAATAGAGTGAATAAAGCAATCGGAAACAACGAGCTGGGGGTGTCATGAATTGGGACTGGAAAGTATTTCTTAACGACGACGGTGGCGGACGCACCTATTTGCAGTGGATGTTTGACGCCTGGGGCTGGACACTGTCTGTCGCTGGCGCTTCCTGGGTGGTGGCCATGGTGGTGGGCCTGCTTTTTGGTACGCTGCGCACGCTGCCGAACAGCCCGATATTGACCAAAATCGCAAACGCTTGGGTAGAGCTGTTTCGCAATATCCCCCTGCTGGTTCAAATTTTTATCTGGTACTTTGTCATTCCCAAAATTTTCCCGCCCATGAAGGAAGTACCCGGTTTTGTACTGGTGGTTTTTGCGCTTGGGTTTTTCACATCGGCGCGTATTGCCGAGCAGGTGCGTGCTGGAGTGCAGGCACTGCCGCGCGGCCAGCGTTACGCAGGCATGGCAATGGGTTTTACCACTGCGCAAACGTACCGCTACGTGATTTTGCCGATGGCACTTCGCATGATTATTCCGCCGCTCACCAGCGAGTCGATGAACCTTTTGAAAAATTCATCCGTGGCGTTTGCGGTGTCAATTGCAGAGCTGACGATGTTCGCCATGCAAGCGCAAGAAGAAACCTCGCGCGGCATTGAAATTTACCTGGCGGTAACGGTGCTGTATGCCATCTCGGCTTTTGCAGTAAATCGCGTTTTTGCCTTTATTGAAAAGAAGGCGCAAATCCCCGGCTTTGTGATGGCTGGCGCACCTGGCGGAGGACATTGATATGCTAGGTTTAGACATGAGCTTTTTGAACTGGGAGATCATCTCCAAGTTCGTCATCAAGGGTTTCTGGTTCAGCATCCAGCTCACCATCATTGCCACTATTGGCGGCATTATTTTGGGAACCATTCTGGCGCTGATGCGCTTGTCAGGCAAAGCCTGGCTGGCCACCCCCGCCACGATCTACGTCAACGGCATGCGTTCGGTGCCGCTGGTTATGGTGATTTTGTGGTTCTTTTTGCTGGTACCGGCAGGGTTTTATGCCTTGATTCCGGGTGGTGCAAACAACCGGGCTGAAATTTCCGCCATCATTACCTTTGTGGCGTTTGAAGCGGCCTACTTCAGTGAAATTATGCGGGCCGGTATTCAGTCGATTTCTCGCGGGCAAGTCAATGCTGGTCGAGCTTTGGGCATGACGTATTCGCAGAACATGAAACTGATTGTGCTGCCGCAAGCTTTCAGAAACATGGTACCCATTTTGCTGACGCAAACGATTATTTTGTTTCAAGACACCTCGTTGGTTTATGCGATTGGCGCGTACGACTTGCTTAAAGGCTTTACCACCGCAGGCAAAATTTATGGCCGCACTGAAGAGGCTTACTTGCTGGCGGCAGTGGTGTATTTCATCATGTGCTTCGGCTTGTCGTACCTTGTCAAACGCCTACAGAACAAAATTGCGATTATTAGGTAGACCGTCACCGCGGCTAGCCTCGACATCAAACAAATATTGGAGAAGAAAATGGCAATGATTGAAATGAAAGAAGTGTCCAAGTGGTACGGCACCGTGCAGGTGTTGAACAACTGCACCACCAGCATCAACAAAGGTGAAGTGGTGGTGGTGTGCGGGCCGTCGGGCTCAGGCAAGTCCACATTGATTAAAACCATCAACGCGCTGGAGCCTTTCCAAAAAGGTCAGATTTTTGTTGACGGTAAAGCCGTGCATGACCCAAAAACAGATTTGCCCAAGCTGCGCAGCCGGGTTGGCATGGTGTTTCAAAACTTTGAGCTGTTCCCACACCTGAGCGTGACTGAAAACCTGACACTCGCGCAAATGAAGGTGCTGGGCCGCAAACCTGAAGACGCAAAAGCCCACGGCCTGAAGTACCTTGAGCGCGTGGGCCTGATGCTGCACAAAGACAAATTTCCGGGCCAGCTCTCAGGCGGCCAACAGCAGCGCGTGGCCATTGCCAGAGCCTTAAGCATGGACCCAATTGCCATGCTGTTTGACGAGCCAACATCTGCGCTTGACCCCGAAATGGTCGGCGAGGTGCTTGACTGCATGATGGACCTGGCCAAAGACGGTATGACCATGATGGTCGTTACCCACGAAATGGGCTTTGCCAAAAAAGTCGGCAGCCGCGTAATTTTTATGGACGTAGGCGGCAAAATTCTGGAAGACTGCTCGACCGACGAGTTCTTCAAGCACCCAGAAAATCGCCAGCCGCGCACCAAAGATTTCTTGAACAAGATTCTGGCGCATTGATTGCCAGGCGCCTGTGTAAAAAGCCCGCGGCAAGCGGGCTTTTTTTCGCCCGTGCGGTGCGACAATTTAAGCTATGACTGCATCGAACCCAATCACCACACTGACATTGACCCGCCCCGACGACTGGCACCTGCACGTGCGCGATGGTGACGCGCTGCACACCGTTGTGCCGCACACCGCCGCGCAGTTTGGCCGCGCCGTCATCATGCCCAATTTGCGCCCGCCTGTCACTACTGCAGCGCAGGCACTGGCCTACAAAAGCCGTATTCAGGCTGCTGTGCCAGCGGGCGTGAAGTTCGAGCCCCTGATGACGCTATACCTCACTGATAACCTGCCACCCGATGAGATCAAACGTGCCGCGGGCGCTGGCGTGGTGGCCGCCAAGCTGTACCCGGCAGGAGCCACCACCAACAGCGACGCAGGCGTAACCGACTTGCGCAAAACCTACAAGACGCTGGAAGCAATGCAAAAACAAGGCCTGCTGCTGCTGGTGCATGGCGAAGTGACATCGCCAGATATTGATCTGTTTGACCGTGAAGCCGTGTTCATCGACACCCAGCTCATCCCGCTGCGCCGCGATTTCCCTGAGCTCAAAATCGTGTTCGAGCACATCACCACGCGCGAGGCTGCGCATTACGTCCGTGATGCCGATAAATTCACGGCCGCCACGATCACCGCGCACCACTTGCTGTACAACCGCAACGCCATGTTTACGGGCGGCATGCGCCCACACTACTACTGCTTGCCAGTGCTCAAGCGCGAAACCCACCGCTTGGCGCTGGTTGATGCCGCAGTCAGCGGCAACCCACGCTTCTTCCTCGGTACAGACAGCGCGCCGCACCCGGCACACCTCAAAGAGCACGCCAGCGGTTGCGCTGGATGCTACACCGCCCACGCAGCAATGGAGCTGTATGCCGAGGCGTTTGAGGCTGCGGGCGCACTGCACAAGCTAGAAGCGTTCGCCAGCTTTAACGGTGCTGATTTTTACGGCTTGCCGCGTAACACCAGTACCGTCACCTTGACAAAAGAAAGCTGGACGCCGCCTGAGAGCTTTGCATTTGGCGAAGGACAACTCAAGCCGCTTCGCAGTGGTGAGGCGCTGGCTTGGCGTTTCACTTGAATG
>JANPDQ010000530.1:0-3688 GCA_031431575.1 Polaromonas sp. | reverse complement strand
GCATTGATTGGTGCGTGGCGGCACCGCGCGGGCGGCCTGTTGATGAGCAGCTCCGGGCAGTTTGATGTGAACAAAGCGGCGCTGCAACGCCCCGACTTACTGGGCACGCACACACCAAGAACCATCAACATGAGCACCATTGGCGATGCATTGCTTACGGAAAGCTCGACCGAATTCGGGCCAAAAATTCAAGCGCTGATCGTCTACAACAGCAACCCCGTAGCCGTGGCGCCGGACTCCAGCAAAGTAGTCGCGGGCTTTGCGCGTGAAGACTTGTTCACGGTGGTGCTGGAGCACTTTCAAACCGACACCGCCGACTACGCAGACTACATTTTGCCGGCCACCACGCAGCTGGAGCATTGGGACATTCACACCTCGTATGGCCACACCGATGTGCTGCTGAACCGCCCTGCAATAGCGCCGATGGGTGCAGCAAAACCCAACACCCAAATTTTCAGGGAACTGGCCGCGCACATGGGCTTTGATGAGCCCTGTTTAAGAGACGACGACGAACAACTGTGCCGAGCCGCTTTTGAAGGCAAAGTTAACTTTGACGAATTGCTTGCACACGGCTTTGCCACACTCAACCTGCCAGACGCACCTTTTGCAAACGGCAACTTCCCAACCGCCTCTGGCAAATGCGAATTTTTCAGCGAACGCTTGGCCTCTGGCGGACTTGATGGCCTTCCCACCCACGTGCCGAACTACGAAGCGCTGGGCACATCGCCAGACTATCCGCTGGCGATGATCTCGCCGCCAGCGCGCAACTTTTTAAACTCAACCTTCGTGAACGTCAAAAGCCTGCGCGACATGGAGACTGAACCAGTGCTGGAAATTCACGCGTTGGATGCGGCCGCACGCGGCATTTCAAGCGGCGCAGTAGTCAAGGTATTCAACCAGCGCGGCAGCTACCGCGTGAAAGCAGTCGTGTCAGACCGGGCACGAGAAGGCGTGGTCAACGGCATGGGGATTTGGTGGCGCAAGCTGGGGCTGGCTGGTACCAACGTCAATGAGCTGACCAGCCAGCTCCTGACGGACATGGGGCGGGGGCCTGTGTTTTACGACTGCCTGGTAGAAGTGAGTTTGTGATGCGGATTGCACTTGTAGCGGCGTTGGCGCTGCTGCTCAGCGGTTGCAGCACAGTGGGCTACTACTGGCAATCGGTGAGCGGTCATATGCACATGCTCGGAGCCGCGCGACCAGTTCCCGATTTGCTGGCGGACCCCCAAACCCCACAAACCTTGAAGGAACGACTTGAACTCAGTCAGCGTATTCGCAGCTTCGCGGCTGTTGAGCTCGGGCTGCCGGACAACGCCAGCTACAAGCGCTACGCCGATCTGCGGCGGCCTTCGGTCGTATGGAATGTGGTGGCGGCGCCCGAATTTTCATTGACGCTGAAAACTTGGTGCTTTGCAGTGGTGGGCTGCGTCGGCTACCGGGGGTATTTTGACGAAAGCGAGGCCCGCGCTGAGGCCGACAAGCTCGCAAAAGAAGGTTTTGAAGTCAGCGTGTACGGCGTGCCGGCTTACTCAACGCTTGGCAAGTTCAACTGGTTGGGTGGAGACCCATTGCTCAACACCTTCATCAACTACCCTGAAGGCGATTTGGCCAGACTGGTCTTTCATGAGCTGGCGCACCAGGTTGCCTACGCAAACGACGACACCACCTTCAATGAGTCGTTTGCCACAGCGGTTGAACGCATTGGCAGCCAGCGTTGGCTCACGCAGCGCGCCAGCCCCGACACCCAGGCAAGGCAGGCCGAGTTCGACAGTCGGCGTCAGCAGTTCAGGGCACTCACGCAAGCCACACGGCGCGAACTGGCCAATATTTACATGCAAAAAAGCCTTAGTACTGAAGAAAAACGGGCGAAAGAAGCTACTAAACTAATAGCAATGGAGAAGTTTAAATTGAATTACAGCCTGCTTAGACAAAGCTGGGGCAGCGTCGTGAATTCAGCCGGCTTTGACGCCTGGGTCGCCAGAGCCAACAACGCCAGCTTTGGCGCGCAGGCGGCCTACGATGAGTTGGTACCGGGCTTTGAAGCGCTGTTTGAACGCGAAAGCCGCGACTGGCAACGGTTTTATGATGTAGTCAAGCAATTGGCGGCGCTCCCAAAAGAGCAGCGCCGACTGGCCTTGGCAATCGAAAAATAAGGAGACATCCGCACCATGGCAGACATCAACATCACGCGCCAGCACGGCATGAGCTTCGGCGACGCCCGAAAGGCCGCTTTCAAATGGGCCGAACAAGCGGAAGCCAAATTTGACATGGAATGCACCTACGAGGAAGGCCAGACCTCTGACGAATGCAGCTTCACCCGTTCAGGCGTTTCTGGCACACTGACAGTAGACAAAGACACTTTCGAGCTACATGCCAAACTTGGCTTTTTGCTGGGCGCGTTCAAAGAAAAAATTGAAGGTGAGATTGTGAAAAATCTCGATGCGCTGATTGCTAAAAAAGAACCCGCAGCAAAGAAAATAGCCGCGAAAAAACCAGCCAGAAAGGCTTGACACCGTGCCGCAGAACGCGCCCAGCGGCCCACTAACCGGCCTGAAAGTCATTGAACTCGGCCAGCTGATCGCTGGGCCTTTCGCCGCTAAAACGCTGGCCGATTTCGGCGCTGACGTCATAAAAATTGAAGCGGTAGACACCGGCGACCCGCTGCGCAAATGGCGCTTGCTCAAGGGCGGCACATCGGTGTGGTGGCAAGTGCAGTCGCGCAACAAGCGCTCGGTTGCGCTGGATTTAAAACAGCCAGATGCGCAAGATATTGTGCGCAAACTCGCGCTGGATGCCGATGTACTGATCGAGAATTTCAGACCCGGCGCAATGGAAGGCTGGGGCTTGGGGCCAGATGCTCTGCTCAAACTGAACCCACGCCTGATTGTGCTGCGCATCAGTGGCTACGGCCAAACTGGCCCGTACCGCGACCGGCCCGGCTTTGGCGTGGTAGCCGAAGCCATGGGCGGAATGCGCCACCTTACGGCAGAGCCTGGCCGAGTGCCCGTGCGTGTGGGTGTGAGCATTGGCGACACGCTGGCAGCGCTGCACGGGGTGATTGGCGTGCTGCTTGCCCTGTACCACCGCAACGCATCGGTTAGCCAAGAAGCGCCACAAGGACGCGGCCAAATCATCGACGTGGCGCTGTACGAAGCAGTATTTAATTGCATGGAAAGCCTGCTGCCGGAATACGATGCTTTTGCTGCCGTGCGCCAGCCCGGCGGTAGCGCCCTGCCCGGCATTGCTCCGAGCAATGCTTACCTTTGCAAAGACGGCGGCTATGCGCTGATTGCGGGTAATGGTGACAGCATTTACAAACGCCTGATGAAGACAATTGGCCGCGACGATTTGGGTAACGACCCCGCCTTGAAAGACAACGCGGGCCGCGCAGCGCGGGTAGAAGAGATCGACGCTGCGCTTGGCCTGTGGGCAGCCCAGCGCAGCGTAGCCGAAGTGCTGGCTGCGCTCGATGCCGCGTCGGTTCCCGCTGGCCGCATCTACACCATTGCCGACATCGCCAACGACCCGCACTACCAGGCGCGCAACATGATTGAACGCATGACGATGGCTGATGGCAGCACCCTTGCGGTGCCGGGAATCGTTCCAAAATTGTCAATGACACCCGGAAGCCACTACCGCAACGCACCCACGCTGGGCCAAGACTCCGACGCTGTTCTGCGCGACATGG
>JANPDQ010000529.1:0-15017 GCA_031431575.1 Polaromonas sp. | reverse complement strand
TTTTAAGAACGGCGTTCATGGAGTTCTCCTTGAGTTTTAAACTCTTTGCTTATTCAGCCCGTATAGCAACTGCGCCTTCGCCTCAGGCCATTCACCGGATCGCATGCTGTACATCACCGTGTCGCGAATGGTGCCGTCGCGGCGCATTGCGTGGCCACGGATCACACCGTCTTTTTGTGCGCCCAGCCGCTCAATAGCTTGTTGTGATGCAAAGTTGAAATTGTCAGTGCGCCAGCCCACCACATTGCAGGCCAGTATTTCAAACGCATGCGTCATCAGCAGCAGTTTGGCTGTGCTGTTGATGTGCGTGCGCTGGCAGCGCGCTGCGTACCAGGTGTAGCCAATCTCGACGCGTTTGACTGCGGGCAAGATGTCGTGGTAGCTGCTGCAGCCCAATACGACGTCAGTTTTGGCATCAAGTACAGTAAATGCAAAGCGGTCGCCAGCATCACGCATTTTTAAGGCGGTGTTGATGTAAGCGGCTACGTTTTCTGGCTCTGGCACCGACGTAACACGCAGCTTCCACAACTCGCCGTCTTTGGCGGCGGCGCGCAGGCCGTCTTCGTGCTCCAGCCCCAGCGGCACCAGCTTTATGCCGCGTGCTTCAAGCGTTACGGGGGTTACAAAAGCCATGCTTAAACGTCATCCCGCTCGGCAGCTTGTTGTTTGGCTTTTTGCTGGCCACGCACCCGGCGTGCAATTTGCAGACCCAGCCCACCTCCGATGCCGACCATCACAATGCCCGCAATGGTGGTATTGCTGTAACCGGCATCAAAGATATCAAACCCGAAAAGTCGGCCGAGCCAAAAAGAGATCAACGAGCCGCCGACAAAGCCGACCGCATCTGCAAAGCCGTCGATTAAAAGTGATTTTCCGTTCATATTTTCAGACTTTTTAGCTGTTCTTTTATCGGTTGTTCCGCTGCATGAACACCAGCTTTTCAAACAGGGTCACATCTTGCTCGTTTTTCAACAGCGCACCGACCAAAGGCGGCACGCTGACCTTGTCGTCTTTGCTTTGCAGGGCGTCGAGCGAAATGTCTTCAGCCACCAGCAGCTTGAGCCAGTCCAGCAACTCGCTGGTGGATGGTTTCTTCTTCAGGCCCGGCAAATTGCGCACCTCGTAAAAGGTTTTCATGGCAGCGGCCAGCAACTCTTTTTTCAGCCCCGGGAAGTGCACATCAACAATTTGTCGCATCGTGTCCGCGTCTGGGAACTTGATGTAGTGAAAAAAGCAGCGGCGCAAAAACGCGTCGGGCAGCTCTTTTTCATTGTTTGACGTAATAAATACCAACGGTCGGTGTTTGGCCTTGATGAGTTCACGCGTCTCGTACACATAAAACTCCATGCGGTCGATTTCGCGCAGCAAATCGTTGGGGAACTCAATGTCGGCCTTGTCGATTTCGTCAATCAACAGCGCGACGGGGGTTTCAGACGTGAATGCCTGCCACAACACACCTTTGACAATGTAGTTGTGAATGTCCTTTACCTTTTCGCCGCCATCAACCGTTGAAAGTTGCGAGTCGCGCAGGCGGGACACGGCGTCGTATTCATACAGGCCTTGCTGTGCTTTGGTGGTGGATTTGATGTGCCACTGCAGCAGCGGCATACCAAGTGCCTCGGCTACTTCTTCGGCCAGCATGGTTTTTCCGGTGCCCGGCTCGCCTTTGACCAGCAGTGGCTTTTTAAGTGTGGCGGAGGCGTTAACTGCCAGCATCAGGTCTTGCGTGGCAACGTAGTTTTTAGAGCCTTGGAATTTCATGTTTTTAGATGGATTCATTGACGATGAAAAATGGGTTGCGCAAATTCGACAAGTCGAGCGCCTGTCAAGAGGCTGCAAGGTGTGCCTAGATATAATGCAGAGTGAAACTTTGGTGCAAAAGATTTCGCTTCAAATTTCTCTAAGCCACCTCCTCAATTTATCCCGATTGTCCGCGCAAAATGAATAAGCTGTTAACCACGATTTTCGCTCTTGTTGTCTCCTGCGTGACCACAACTGCCATGGCTCAAGATATTAAAGGCGACGCAAAAGCTGGTGAGCAGAAAAACGCAATGTGCGTTGGCTGCCATGGCATCAAGGGCTACCAGGCCAGTTTTCCTGAAGTCTACAAAGTGCCGATGATTTCCGGTCAAACCGCCAAGTACATCGTTTCTTCACTGAATGCCTACAAAAAGGGCGAACGCAAGCACCCGAGCATGCGTGGAATTTCTGAAACGCTGACCGACCAGGACATGGCTGATTTGGCCGCGTACTACACCGCCAGCGGCGTAGTGGCGGTTGCAGCGCTGGCTGAAACGCCTTCCAAACAGCCAAGCGCAGACGTACAGGCGCTGCTGGCCAAGGCCAATTGCTCGTCATGTCATGGCGCCAATTACAGCAAGCCAATTGATCCGTCTTATCCCAAGCTAGGCGGTCAGCATGCTGATTATTTGTTTGTTGCGCTCAAGTCATACAAAGTACAAGGCAACCCAAAGCATGGCCGCAACAATGCCATCATGGCGGGTATGGCCAAGCAATATTCCAATTCTGAATTGAAGCTGATTGCTAATTATTTGGGCTCGTTGGACGGCGATGTAAAAACCGTTCCGCAAAGCCGGTTCCGCTGAATCTACCCACATACAAAAAAACCGCTTTATGAGCGGTTTTTTTACGCCTGAACCGCCTCAATCCCGCGTAGCGCGGCGCTGTATGCAGTCGATGTAGGCTGCGCCGTCAGGCGGGCGACCTGCACGCTGGCTTTCCCACACCATCTGGCCCAAGCATTCCATTGCTTCATGGTGCGCATCGTGCAGCGAATCGCGCTTGGCGGTTAGCAGCTCTACTGCTTGCCTGATGCCGCGCGGCTGGTCGATGGAGCATTGTTCGCTGATGGACAGGTGCATCGACAGGTGCAAGAATGGATTGGTTTTACCGCCCTCAACGTCGTACATTTTCTCAAGCGCTGCTGTGGCGTCTGAAAAATCGCCATGGTACTCAGGATGTTCGGCTATCCATTGACTTGCTATGGTTTCAATAGCTTCTAGCGGCTGATTGTTCTGTGCTTTGGCGTGAACAGCACAAAAGAACTTGCGAACATCGGCCTGGGATGGTGTAAACATTCGGACACCCCTATAAATTCATTTTTCGGACGAATTGCGGCGTTGCGCAGTGCTCGCAATCCTCATGCACAAAAGTGCATTCCGGTGTGCTGTGCTCCGCGCGCCTTGCACTTTATCCCGAAAACTTGAATTTCTAGACGTGCCCGCAGATTTCGATTATGGCGCTGCACCGCAGTTTCGAGCCTGTCTTTGATAATGGCCTGAACTTCAGGAGCTTCCAATGAACCAGGCTTTTATTTGCGACGCGATTCGTACCCCGTTTGGCCGTTACGGCGGCGCGCTCAGCAGTGTGCGTACTGACGACCTGGGCGCCATCCCGCTCAAGGCGCTGATGGCGCGCAACCCCCATGTGGACTGGCTGGCGGTGACTGACGTGATTTATGGCTGCGTTAACCAGGCTGGCGAAGACAACCGCAACGTCGCACATATGGCTACGCTGCTGGCCGGGCTGCCAATGGAATTGCCTGGCGCCACGATTAACCGGCTGTGCGGCTCGGGGCTGGACGCGATTGGCACCGCAGCGCGCGCCATCAAGTCTGGCGAGGCAAGCATGATGATTGCGGGCGGCGTTGAAAGCATGAGCCGCGCGCCATTCGTCATGGGAAAAGCCGAGAGCGCGTTCAGCCGTGCTGCGCAAATGTACGACACCACCATCGGCTGGCGTTTCGTCAACAAACTGATGAAAGAAAAATACGGTGTTGACGCCATGCCCGAGACAGCCGAAAACGTAGCCGCGCAGTACAACATCAGCCGTGAGGACCAGGACAAGATGGCACTGGGCAGCCAGCTAAAAGCAGTGGCGGCACAAAAAGTGGGCTATTTTGATGCGGAGATCACGCTAGTGACGATCCCCCAGAAAAAAGGCGAGGCAGTGGTCGTCAGCAAAGATGAACATCCGCGCGAAACGTCGATGGAGGCGCTTGCCAAACTTAAAGGCGCGGTCAGGCCAGACGGCAGCGTGACCGCTGGCAACGCATCCGGCGTGAACGACGGTGCCTGCGCGTTGCTGATTGCAGACGAACATGCAGCCACCAAAAACGGGTTAACCCCGCGTGCCCGCATCGTTGGTATGGCTACCGTGGGCGTGGCACCACGCATCATGGGCATTGGCCCCGCACCTGCCACCCAAAAAGTGCTGGCGCTGACCGGGTTGACGCTGGCGCAAATGGACGTAATTGAACTGAACGAAGCCTTTGCCGCACAAGGCTTGGCAGTGCTTCGCTTGCTCGGCTTGCAAGACGACGATGCGCGAGTCAACCCCAACGGCGGAGCCATTGCGCTGGGCCACCCGCTGGGCGCATCAGGCGCGCGCCTGGCCACTACTGCAGTCAATCAACTGCACAAAACCGGTGGTCGGTACGCGCTGTGCACCATGTGCATTGGCGTGGGGCAGGGCATAGCGCTGGTGCTTGAGCGGGTGTAGGTGCTTTTTTGTGCTATGTATTCAGGAGCTATTTGCGCCCGTACTAGTTGGGTTAAAAATACTTTTAATAAAAATTACTACGAAAATAGCTTTGATACTTGTTTTGGTGCGATGACTGGCGAATAATCTGATTGAACCACTCTACCGCCGTTTAATTTGAAAGGTTGCATATGAAAGTCCTTACAGCTCTGGTCGTTTTGATTGCTGGCGTTGCTTCGCTCAGCGCCGATGCCCAAACCACCAAACCCGGGTTGTGGGAAGTCACCAGCAAAGTCGGTGGCAGCCCCGAAATGGACAAAGCCATGGCGGACATGCAAAAGCAAATGGCTGCCATGCCGGCGGAGCAACGCAAGCAAATGGAAGCCATGATGGGAAAACAAGGCGTCACCCTGTCAGGCCCGGCAGGCGCGATGGTGATGAAGTCTTGCGTCACCAAAGAGATGGTGGAGCAAAGTCAGCTTCCCATGCAAACCCAGGGCAGTTGCACCAGCACCGTCGGCGACAAGACCAGTACCAGCATGAAGTTCAAGTATGTCTGCACCAACCCGGCGTCCAGCGGTGAGGGGGAGTTCAGCTACCCGAACGACAGCAGCTACACATCGAAACTGAAAATGACTACTTCTATGCAAGGCAAGGTGCAAACCACCACCATCGATGGTTCCGGCAAGTGGCTGGGCACAGACTGTGGCAGTGTCAAACCGATGGCAATGCCCAAGGCCACGGCTGGCGCCAAACCATAAGCTAAACCGCCGAAATAGTGTATAAAATGCCTTGTAGCCCAATAAATACGGGCGCAAAACGCTATAAATTAAGTAGCGCTTTGCAAGGTGGATGCTTGCTGCGTGCTTGCTACGTGCTTGAAGTTAACACCAAGCAGCTCTACACGGCGGGTTGACCGGCGTTACGCTAAGCTGCACACACTCCAAACACTGAAAAGACGCACCATGACGATTGCCCAAGCCTGCCTGGACCAGCTATTTTTCAACGCCCGTACCGCAAACGGCTTCATCGACAAGCCCGTACCGCTGGAGCTGCTGCAAGAGGCCTACAACATCGCCAAAATGGGCGCGACGTCGATGAACACGCAGCCTACGCGCTACGTTTTTTTGAATAGCGCCGAGTCCCGCGCGCGCGTTATTCCCGCAATGTCGCCCGGCAATGTTGATAAAACCAAGGTCGCGCCGGTCACTGTCATTGTGGCCACCGACACCCGCTTTTACGAAAATATGCCGCTGGTATGGCACGACGCGGGGGCCGAAAAAATGTTTGCCGACAACGCGGCATTGGCCGAGAGTACTGCCACGCGCAACGGCACCCTGGGCGCTGCGTACTTCATGCTGGCCGCGCGGGCCGTGGGCCTGAGTTGCGGGCCGATGAGCGGGGTGAATTTGGGCAAGGTTGACGCGGAGTTTTTTGCCGATGGACGCTTTAAAACCAATTTTTTAATCAACCTGGGTTACGGCGACGACACCAAGCTGTTTGCCCGCAATCCGCGCCTGGCCTTTGAGCAGGCTTGCACTGTGCTTTGACGTGGGTGAGGGTTGTGTATTTTGAATTTCCCCGTTGATCACTGATCCGCTTTTTTATGCGGTTGCTGTGCCTGCGGTACTGCTGCTTGGCATCAGTAAAAGCGGTTTTGGAGCGGGCTTTGGTTCATTGGCTGTACCAATGATGGCGATGGCCGTTACCGTGCCCCAGGCAGCAGCGATTTTGATGCCCGTGCTGCTGCTCATGGACGTGCTGGGCATTGCTGCTTTTCGCAAAGATTTTGACCGCGCGTTGCTCAAGTTTTTAGTGCCATTTGCCTTGGTAGGCACGGTGATTGGTACGGTGCTTTTCAAAGCGCTTGACGCCGGGACGGTTGCTGGGATTGTCGGCGGTTTTACACTGATATTTCTTGCCCAACGGCTGCTGTTTCCGCCCAAGCCAGGCAGCGCGCCACCTCCCAAATGGGTGGGCGCATTGTTGGCGGTCACATCCGGTTTTACCAGTTTTGTGGCGCACGCTGGTGGCCCGCCGATCAATGCTTATGCGATTTCGCTCAAGCTTTCCCCCATCAAGTTCACAGCCACCATGGCGTTTTTGTTCTTCGTGGTGAATTTGTCCAAGTGGCTTCCGTACGCATGGCTGGGCTTGCTGGACATGCGCAACTTCAGCACGTCGCTGGTGCTGCTGCCGCTGGCGCCGATTGGCGTGTGGCTGGGTGTGCGCCTGGCGCGGCGCATCAGCCAAGTGTTGTTCTACCGCATTTTGTATGGCGGCATGTTTTTAACCGGATGCAAGTTGCTGTGGGACGGTTTCGCTGCTTGACGCAAACCGGCTTTACCTGCCCGCTGTGCTGATATATTGGTGTTTTATGGCGCGGTTTGCCCCTTTTTTATGACCACCGTTGTATTTGCTGATCTCGTTGGCAGTACCAGCCTTTACGAGCGACTGGGGGACAAGACTGCGTCTGCGTTTGTCACGCAGCTTATGGGTTTGTTGCAGGTTGAGTTTGAGGCGCGTCAAGGCCGCATCGTCAAGCTTCTTGGGGATGGACTGTTTGTGGTGTTTGCGCGCGAAGGCGATGCGTTGGCCGCATGCGTGGGCATTCAGCAGCGCCTTGTCACGAAGCCAATGGTTCCAGACGGGGTTGGCCCGCCGGTGCAGCTACAAATCGGCATGGACTCTGGCGATGTTGTCGAGATCAATGGCGACTGTTTTGGCGACACCGTCAACTCTGCAGCGCGGCTTGCAGACCTGGCTGGCGGCGGCCAAATTTTGGCAACACAAAACGTTTGGTCGGCGTTAGTGCCATTACAAAAATTGTCACTGCGCAGCATGGGGCCTATGTATTTGCGTGGACGCCTGGAAGCTAGCCATGTCTTTCGCGTTGAGTGGCAAAGTGGGCGCGATGAGGAGGCCACCATGGCCTCTCGCTCGATGATTGCAGCCCGAACGGCCGCGACGCTAGAGCTCAATGCCGAGGGCAAAACGTTTTCGTTGCACTCCAAGAGCGGTGCGCTAACCATTGGCCGTGCAACCGATGCTGGGCTGTCGCTGAACGATCCGCGCGTATCGCGGATGCATGCCAAGCTCGAGTGGCGCGGAAGCAATTTTGTGCTGACGGACGCGTCAAGTCATGGCACATGGGTGTACATGGGCAATCAGAGCAATGGCGTTTTGCTGCGCCGAACCGAGTGCGCTCTGGCGGGCGTCGGGCACATCGTGCCGGGCTGCGAGCGCTCTGACGAACGCGCACCTTTAATAGCTTTTGCACTAAAAAACTGATGCGCCAGGCGCGGTTGTAGGCTAAGAGCTCCAAAAGCCCCAAAAGCCCCAAAATCGCCAGTTGCCGCGCGGAAAACGCAGATAATACGTTAACTTACATTTTTATTTCCCAGCCTTAAGCCTCTGTCCGCTTCAACTCGCTTGATGATGTTTAATTATTCATGAGCCTTAAAAAACTTGGTCGTTACGATCTGATTCGCGTGCTCGGCAAAGGCGCCATGGGGTTGGTGTACGAGGGGCGTGACCCAAATCTGAATCGCCGGGTCGCCATTAAAACCATCAAGGTTGACAACCTGTCCAACCAGGCGGCCGACGAATACGACGTACGGTTTAGAACCGAAGCGCATTCCGCAGCCCGGCTTCAGCACCCAAACATCGTCAGTGTGTATGACTCTGACCGAGACGGAGACATCGCTTTTTTGGTGCTGGAGTTTGTGGAAGGCAATGACCTCAAGCACCACCTGGACAGAGGTGAAGTTTTCACGTTGGCCCAAACCCTGGGCATCATGTCCGATCTTTTGTCGGCACTGGCTTACGCGCACAATCAAAAAATCGTGCATCGCGATGTCAAGCCCGCCAATTTGCTGGTGCAGGCCAGCGGTCGCATCAAGCTGGCTGATTTTGGCGTAGCGCGCATTCAGGATTCAGGCGATGCCACCCGTACCCAGGGCTCGATTGTTGGCACGCTTAAATACATGTCGCCCGAGCAACTCGAAGGCCGCCCGATTGATGCGCGGGCCGACCTGTTTGCCGCGGGTGTGGTGCTGTACCAGTTGCTGACCAGCAAGCGGCCTTTTGACGGTGAAACCGACTTTGCCGTGATCCAGAACATTGTGGGGCTAACGCCACCCGCCGTTACTTTTCACAACCCCGCGCTGCCGCCCGCGCTGGACGCAGTGGTTGCCAAAGCGCTGGCCAAATCGCGCGATGAACGTTTCGCCAACGCCGATGAATTTATAGACGCGCTTAACCTGGCCAGCAAAGATGCGGCGGACGCAACTGTGGCACCCAAAAGGCTGGTGCCAGTCAAGGGCGGGACCTCAACCTGGACCGGCACCATGGTGGCTGGTGAGTCACTGGTTACCACGCGCACCGGGCTAGGCACCGGGACCGGCACCAGCGCCAACAGCGCATTGCTCGCCCAGGAAGTCGAGCTGGTGTACTGGAAGGACATCCGGGAGTCTGACGATGTGCCCGATTTGCAGCGGTTTTTACTAAAATTTCCAGAGGGAATTTATGCTGACCTGGCGCGGCGCAAATTAAAGTTGTTGGGCGTTGTGCCTGTGAATGAAGCGCAAAGTGCAGCTGCCGACGAAGCCGCAAAGCCTAAAGAGTGGTCGCAGCCGCCGATATCGGCTGCGCAGGCTAAAGCGCCATCAGTATCTGGAAGTCGACCAAAGTCCAAGACCGCCCGCGCACCAGTAGCCCAAAAGAAGACCAGCCCTTTGGTGTGGGCGCTGCTTGCCGTAGCAGGGGTTGCGCTGGTAGTGGTTGGTTTGAAAATGATGCCTGCGGGCAAGCAATCCGCAATTATTGCCGGTGCAGCGTCTGCACCGCTGTCTGCCGCTTCGGCGGCGTCAGCGGCGCTGGGGCTGGGGCCTGGCGAGACAGCGGTGGTTTCGTTTGGGGCAGACCCGCTGGTCGCGAAGCCTGCCACTTCAGCTGCAAGTGCTTCCTCGGCAACCGCCGCATTGGGTGGATCGCTCGTCCCCGCCAGTGGATCGGCCTCTGCCGCCGGTCGGCTGCCTTTGACACCCGCAAGCGCCGCACAGCGACAGGCCGCCGCCGCAGCGCGCGCAGCTTCTGCCGCTGGCAAACGTGCGGCTACTGGCGCTGAAAACCCTGTGGCGGAAACCCCGACACCGGCAACAAATGCAACGGTGCCCGATGCTCCAAAACCAAAAAGCCCGGCTGCGGCTGCGCCAGCCACCAGTGCTGGCCCCAGCGCCGCCTGCGAAGGCCGTGTGCTGTTCGGTTTTCAGGCTTGCATGTCTGAACAATGCGCAAAGCCCGCTTTTGCGCAGCATCCAGCATGTGTTGATCGCAGGCAGATGGATGAGCGACGTCGTGAGGTTGAAAGAACGCGGTAGTTCACTGCGCAGGCTGGACGGCGCAATACCAGTTTGCTATATATTCAGTAGCTGCTTGCGCCTATATTTGTTGGGCTACAGCCCGATTTAATGCTAAAAATGGCTTTCCAGGGCCATTTTCGGCGCAAATTCAGGCTTTTTCAGCCGCATTGCCACTTCCAGCACCGTCCGCAGCCACCTCTTGCAACCCTTCGAGCCGCTGCGCTGCCAGTTGCTCGCGCTCTTTGGCCATTTGCTGCTCCAGCTCCTGGCGGCCTTGCTTGACCACTGCAATGACTTTGGCGCGGTCTTTGTAGTGCGGGTAAAACTGCTCTACCAAGGCAAGGTTGTGCTGGCGAAACCGTGTGGCGATCACACTGGCTTCGTCTGGTGATTTGCCCAGCAGCTCCAGCACGGTGCTGGCGCTTTTCAAGCTGGCCTCGAACAGCTCGCGCTCGACATGCGTCACGCCCCGGTCTCGCAGCTGGTTCCAGTGGGTAACGTCGCGGGCTCTGGCCACAATTTGCAGCTGCGGGAAATGCGCATTGGCGATGTCCACAATTTTTAGCGACTGCTCAACGTTGTCGACAGCCACCACCAAAATTTGGGCAGTGCCAGCGCCTGCTGTACGCAGCAAATCAAGCCGCGTGGCATCGCCGTAAAACACGCGGTACCCAAACGCGCGAGCGGTTTCAATTTGGTTAGCGTTGTGGTCCAGCAAAGTCGAAACTGTGCCTTGGGCCATCAACATGCGGCTGATGATTTGACCGTAACGGCCAAAGCCGACAATGATCACTGGCGCGGTTTGCGGCTCGGATATTTCTGCCATTGGCGTGGCGTTGCAGTTCGCGTAGCGCGGCAAAATAAATTTATCTACAACGATCAAAAGCAAAGGTGAAATCAGCATCGACAGCGCCACCGCGCCAATCAGCAGTGACGACGTTTGCATTGAAAAAACGTTTGCGCCAGCAGCGGCCTGAAACACCACAAAAGCGAACTCTCCGCCCTGGGCCAGCAGCACCACAAACACCGGGCGCTCTTGAAAAGGCAGCTTCATAGCGCGGGCAATGCCGTAAATCACCGCCAGTTTTAGCCCCAAAAAACCGAACAAAATCGCCGCCATCAAGCCGGGCGATTGCGCCAACACACCGAAGTCGATGCTCATACCGACGGCGATAAAAAACAGGCCCAGCAGCAGGCCTTTGAAGGGCTCAATGTCGGTTTCCAGCTCGCGCCGGTATTCACTGTCAGCCAGCAACACGCCAGCTAAAAACGCGCCGAGCGCCATCGACAAGCCGACAAATTGCATCAGTGCCGCAATGGCTACCACCAGCAGCAAAGACGCTGCGGTAAAAATCTCCGGCGTGCCGCTGTTGGCTATCCAGCGCAGAACCGGGCGCAGCAGCAGGCGCCCACCCAAAATGATTCCACCAATAACTGCTATTATTTTAATAGCTTCTAGCGCCCTATTTGATTGCGCCAGAGCCTCATTTGACCCTAAAACAGCGCCTAAAAGCGGTAACAAGGCCAAAATGGGAATGGCGGCCACGTCTTGGAACAGCAGAATTGAAAACCCCGCTTGCCCGCTGGACGTCGGCATCAGGTTGCGCTCGCCAATAGTTTGCAGCGCAATGGCGGTGCTGGACAGCGCCAGGCCCAGGCTGGCCACCAGCGCGACCTGCCAAGTCACGCCAAACGCCATCGCTGCAGTCATCATGGCAACGGCACAGAGCGCCACTTGCGCGCTGCCCCAGCCAAAAATCGGTCGGCGCAGGTTCCACAGGCGTTTGGGCTCCAGCTCCAGGCCGACCAAAAACAGCATCAGCACCACGCCGAATTCGGCAAAGTGAAGGATGTCTTGCACGTTGGTGACAAGCTTTAAGCCCCACGGGCCAATCGCCATGCCAGCGGCCAGATAGCCAATGATGGAGCCCAAGCCGAGTTTTTTTGCAACTGGCACCGCTATAACGGCAGCGGCCAGGTAGATAAGGCTGTTGACCAGCCAGGCGGGGGCATGTTCCATTTTTTTTAGCGACGCAGCGCGCCTATGGTGTGGGTTGGGACAGTGGTTTTTACTTGCACAAGCATGGCGTTACGATAATAGAAAACAGGTTAGAACTATTCAGTTAACTTCAAGAGGAGCTTTTCATGCCCGTTATCGTGATTGCCAATCCAAAAGGCGGTGTCGGTAAATCGACGCTTGCGACCAACGTAGCGGGCTACTTTGCCAGCCAGGGCCATGCAGTCATGCTGGGCGATGCGGACCGGCAGCAGTCGTCAAAGTTATGGCTGGGGCTGCGCCCGCCAGCGGCCAGGCCAATTTCGACTTGGGACATCAACTCTGACTTAATCGTCAAGCCGCCCAAGGGCACAACGCATGTGGTGCTTGACACGCCCGGCGGGCTGCACGGCTGGCGCTTTAACGACGTGATCAAACTGGCCGACAAGATCATTGTGCCGCTGCAGCCCAGCGTGTTTGATATTTTCGCCACGCGTACATTTTTAGACCAGTTGGCTGAAAACCGACACGCAGGCAAAGTTCAGGTCGGCATCGTGGGGATGCGTGTGGACTCACGTACGCTGGCTGCCGACAAGTTAAAGGGATTTGTTGACAGCTTGGGCGTGCCTGTATTGGGTATGGTGCGTGATACGCAAAACTACATTCATCTCGCTGCACGCGGGTTGACGCTGTTTGACGTGGCCCCCGGCCGGGTTGAAAAAGACCTGGAGCAGTGGCGCGTCATTTGCGAATGGCTGGACAAGTAAATGGCTGGACAAGTAGATGACTGGACAAACCGACCGATGAAAACCTTTCAAACCCTGGCCGAGCTGGCTGCCTGCGTGGGCCAGGAAGTTGCCGTGAGCGACTGGCTGACCATCACCCAGCAACAAGTCAATTTATTTGCCGAAGCCACTGGCGACCACCAGTGGATTCATGTAGACCCTGAAAAAGCCGCTGCCGGGCCTTTTGGCGCGCCGATTGCGCATGGTTTTTTAACGCTGTCATTGATTCCGAAATTTTTTGAATCGTCGTTTGACATAGTGGGCTCGCGCATGGGCGTGAACTACGGCTTGAACAAAGTGCGTTTTACCGCACCCGTTCCGGTGGGCAGCCGCTTGCGCGCCCGCATGAAGCTGCTGGCCAGTGAGCCGATTGACAATTCAGGCGTGCAGATGACCTGGGAAGTAGTTGTTGAGCGGGAGGGCGCTGTAAAACCGGTGTGCATTGCTGAATCGCTGGTGCGCCGATATCCTTGATTTTTGGTGTCAAGGGTACTTTTAAAAATGGATTTATGAAAGTACTCTAAATCCGTTTTGCCGCCAGGCTTCAAACACCGTCACGGCCACGGCGTTCGATAAATTCAGGCTGCGCTGGTCGGCCTGCATTGGCAGCTTCAGGCGCTGGCCGGCTTCAAACGATTCGCGCAGTTCGGCGTCCAGCCCCTTGGTTTCAGAGCCAAACACCAGCCAGTCGCCCGGCTGAAAGGCTACGTCGTACACGCTGCGCGTGCCGCGTGTGGTCATGGCGAACATGCGAGTTGGGTCGGGCTTTTCCGCGTTCAAAAATGTTGGCCAGTCGGCATGGCGCCGTACCCGCGCAACCTCGTGGTAGTCCAGCCCCGCGCGGCGCACTTGCTTGTCGTCCATTGAAAACCCGATGGGCTCAATCAGGTGCAAGTGCGCGCCGGTGTTGGCGGCCAGGCGAATCACGTTGCCCGTGTTGGGTGGGATTTCAGGCTCTACCAAAACGACATTGAACATGGCGCTATTGTGGCGTTCGGGCGAAGACGACTCCGGTGATGTGCGCCGCGCCTGCCGCGCGCAGCGCACTTGCAGCCGCGAAAAGCGAAGCGCCGCTGGTCATCACGTCATCGACCAACGCCACGCGCTTGCCTTTTAGTACAGAGCTGCGCAAGGGGTCAATTTGAAACGCATCTTTGACGTTCTCCAGACGCGCCTCCCGCTTTAACGCGGTCTGCGGCTGGGTGTTTTTAACTCGCAGCAGCAGGGCGTATTCAAGCTGGGCGCGGCTACCCGATTGCGCGGCCAACTGCGTGGCCAGCTCCCACGCCTGGTTAAAGCCGCGCGTTTGCAAGCGCTCTTTTGACAACGGCACAGGCAAAATCAGATCGCCTGCTTCCAGCGAATCAAATACGCGCTGCACACCACGGGCCTTCAGCAAAAGTTGCGCGAAAAATCGTGCCCAGCCGGGCCTGTCTGCAAATTTATACTGCGTGATCAGCGCGGACCATGGGTAGGCATAGTCCACTGCCACCAGGGTGTTGTCCAGTGGCGGTGGCAGTTTGATGCAATCAAAGCACACGTCGCGCTCTGCTGCCAAACCCAGCGACAAATCTGCCGGCAAGCTGATGGCGCATACCTTGCAGCGCAAAGTTTCAGGAGAAAAACGCGCCACGCAATCGCCGCACACCTGCGCGCTGGGCCAGGTTTTGCACACCGCGCATTGGCTTGGCAGCCGCTGGGTCAGGGCCCTAAAGCCAACGCGACTGATTAACGGAGTAAGGCTGGTGCGCACGGGATAAATGTACCCTCGGTGGCAAAATCGTCGTTGACATGGCCGACCAGCAAAACCCTCCAACACTTGATAGCGCCGCAGTTGCCCGCTGGCAGCGCAATGCACCGGCCAGCTCGCCGTGGCTGCATGAGGAAGTTGCCAGCCGCATGCTGGACCGGCTGCAGTGGATCAAACTTCAACCCACGGCCTGGGCGCATTGGGGCGCTGTGCGCGGTGGCCTGCAAAGCCATGCGAAATTGGTCAAGCGCTACCCAGATGCGCAGTCATTTGTGGTTGAAGACCATTTAAAACGGGCGCAGACAGCTACTAGTTTAATAGCAAAACCGTGGTGGAAAATGGCCCTTTCACGCCGAAAACAAACGCGGTTTGAGGCGCCACCTGCTGCCAGCGTGGACATGCTATGGGCCAACATGGCGCTGCACATAGCGCCTGAGCCTCAAGCCCTGCTGGCCGAGTGGCATCGGGCGCTGCGAGTGGGTGGCTTTTTGATGTTTTCGTGTTTGGGGCCTGACACTGCTGTCGAGCTGCGCAATGTGTACCGCGAACTGGGCTGGCCACCCGCTGGCCATGACCTGACCGACATGCACGACTGGGGCGACATGCTGGTGCAAGCCGGTTTT
>JANPDQ010000528.1:0-1963 GCA_031431575.1 Polaromonas sp. | reverse complement strand
CGCCGCGTTTGCAGCACCCGCATTGCCAATTGCAAAGGTGGCCACAGGAATGCCCTTGGGCATTTGCACAATGCTGTGCAATGAATCAACACCTGCCAAGTGTTTGCTTGCCACGGGCACACCCAGCACGGGCACGCTGGTTTTCGCTGCCAACATGCCGGGCAAATGCGCCGCGCCTCCGGCCCCTGCAATGATGGCCTGCAAACCGTTGGCATGCGCTTGTTCGGCATAAGCAAACAAGTCGTCGGGCATGCGGTGGGCGGAAATGACTTTGGACTCATGCGCCACGCCAAACTGCTGCAGGATTTGCACTGCGTGCTGCATGGTGTCCCAGTCGCTGGACGAGCCCATGACGACGCCGACTTGCGTGGGGTTTAAATTAGTAGATGTGGTCATGGGGTGTTGTGCCGCTGCCTTTGAGTGAGGGTGTATTTTACGGTCGGCGTGCTAACCTTCTGCCTGTTGTAAATCTTGATCCCAACCCACCCCCCAACCGACGGATTAGCCCCCATGATTGATGTCACCGTAGCCAATTTTGAAGAGGAAGTGATTGCCGCTTCCATGAGTACGCCCGTGCTGATCGACTTTTGGGCGCCGTGGTGCGGCCCGTGCAAGTCGCTCGGCCCGATTTTGGAGAAGGTTGAAGCGGCTTACCAGGGCCGCTTCAAACTCGTCAAGATTGACTCTGACCAAGAGCAGCAGTTGGGCGCTGCGTTCGGCATCAAAAGCATTCCCACCTGTATTTTGATGGTCAATGGCCAGCCGGTTGACGGCTTTCAGGGCGCGTTGCCTGAAGGCAAGGTCAAAGAGTTTTTAGACAAACACCTGCCGCCCGCTGAAGAGCTGCCTGAAGAAGAATTGGAGCTGGAAGAAATCACGCCCGAAGCCGCGCTTGAAAAACTCAAAGCCGATGTTGCCGCGAGCCCGACGAACGAATCAGCCCGATTTGAATTGGTCAAGGCATTGCTTTTGAAAGGCGACACAGACGCAGCCAAAGTCGCGTTTGCCCCGGTCATTGCGCAGACCACCGTGGTGCGCAGGTTTGACTCGCTCAAACGCATGATGGACGCTATTGATTTTGTAACTGCTCACGCCGATAAATCGGGCGCTACGGCCAAATTTGATGCAAAGATTGCGCTAAACAAGCGTGATTTTGAAGCCCGGTTCGACAAAGCCCGCTGGCAGATGGCGCACCACGAATGGACTGCCGCACTCGACGAGTTGCTAGACATTTTGATGCGCGACAAAACCTGGCACGATGATGCCGCCCGCAAAACCTACATCGCGATTCTTGACATCATGGAAGCGCCCAAACCAAAAGTCGCCGACGGACAGATTCCGCCCGATGACCCGGTAGTAGCCACCTACCGCCGCCGCCTAAGCAGCGTGATTTTGAGCTGATAGCCGCCTGCACGCGCGCGCCCCCGAACCAAAATTGGAGTTGCCCATGTCCTTGATGTACCTGATTGCTGGCTTGCTGATTTTTTTAGGCGTGCACTCCACCCGCGTGTTCGCCAACGACTGGCGCAACCAAACGCTGGCGCGCATCGGTGAAAAGCCGTTTAAAGGTATTTATTCGCTGCTGTCACTGGCGGGCTTTGTGCTGCTGCTGTGGGGCTACGGCCAGGCGACGCAACTTGGCGTGATGTTGTGGAACCCGCCAGTCGCAACCCGACATATTGCGTCACTGCTCACACTTGTAGCTTTTGTACTGTTGGCTGCCGCCTATGTGCCGGGCAACCAAATCAAAGCCAAGCTGCATCACCCAATGGTGCTGGGCACCAAGGTGTGGGCGCTGGCGCATTTACTGTCCAACGGATCGCTGGCCGATGTGGTGCTGTTTGGCAGCTTTTTGCTGTGGTCGGTGGTGCTGTTTACCGCATCGCGCAAGCGCGACCGGCGTGAGCAGACTGTTTACCCTGCCGGAACAGCGGGCAAGACAGTTGTAACGGTAGTTGCTGGC
>JANPDQ010000527.1:0-3003 GCA_031431575.1 Polaromonas sp. | reverse complement strand
CATACGGGATATAGCCGCCGTGCAGCCCCACGCCGTTCATGATGGCGGCCATGCCGAACTCGCGCACGCCGTAGTTGATGTGCCGGCCACCGGCGCTCACGCCGTCAGCGTTAGGCGTCAGCACGACCTCACCATTCATGTCAAAGCGCAAGTTGGGCGTTGACTTGGTGTTGGTGAGGTTAGAGCCGGTCAGGTCAGCCGAGCCGCCCAGCATTTCAGGCAGGCCTGCGGTGAAAGCTTCCAATGCGAGTTGCGAAGCCTTGCGCGACGCAACGGTTTCAGCCTTGTCGTGCGCGCCCAGAATCGTGTCAACCGCGAGTTGGTCAAAGTGCTTGGGCAAGTCGCCCTTCATGCGGCGCGTGAGTTCAATGGCCAGCGCTGGGTAGGCTGTTTTGTAAGCGGCAAATTTTGCGTCCCATGCGGCTTCAGCCACCAAGCCGTTGGCTTTGGCGTCCCATGCGTGGCGCACATCGTCGGGGATTTCAAACGGGGCGTGGGGCCAGCCCATGGCTTCACGGGTTAATTTGATTTCTTCCGCGCCCAGCGGCTCGCCGTGCGCTTTGGCGGTGTTGGCGCGGTTCGGGCTGCCTTTGCCAATGTGTGTTTTGCAAACAATCAGCGTGGGCTTGTTGTCAACGTTGGTTTTTGCTGCGGCAATCGCGGTGGACACGGCAGCTGCGTCGTGGCCGTCAATAGGGCCGATGACGTTCCAGCCGTAGGCGGCAAAGCGCAGCGGCGTGTTGTCAATGAACCATGGCGCTACTTGCCCGTCGATGCTGATGCCGTTGTCGTCATACAACGCCACCAGCTTGCCCAAGCGCCATGCACCAGCCAGCGCTGCGGCCTCGTGGCTGATGCCTTCCATCAGGCAGCCGTCGCCCATAAAGACATAGGTGTGGTGGTCAACCACCGTATGGTTTTCACGGTTAAATTCTTTGGCCAAAAGCTTTTCAGCCAGCGCCATGCCAACAGCATTCGTCAGGCCCTGGCCGAGCGGGCCGGTGGTGGTTTCAACACCGGGTGTCACATCCACTTCAGGGTGACCCGGCGTTTTGCTGTGCAGTTGGCGAAAGTTTTTGATCTCTTTCATCGGCAGCGCGTAGCCCGTCAGGTTCAGCAGCGCATACAAAATCATGGAGCCGTGGCCGTTGCTTAAAACAAAGCGGTCACGGTCAAACCAGTGGGGGTTGTGCGGGCTGTGCTTGAGATGGGTTCCCCACAGAGCAACCGCCATGTCGGCCATGCCCATGGGCGCGCCGGGGTGACCAGAGTTGGCGGCTTGCACGGCATCCATGGCAAGGGCGCGAATGGCGTTGGCCATCTGGTTGTGCTGGTCGCGCGGTGGGGTCAATTCAGTAGTGGCCATCAGGCATTAGCTCCGGGGGAAAATTGGAAGTTTGGGCAATTCAGTATTTTACTGTTTGACCTTGTGACGATCTTTCATGCAACGAAAGTGGAATAAAGTTGCACCATGCACGGCCTTCACCTCACTGCCGATATTTACAACTGCCGCTGCGAGCCTGTGTGGCTGCTGGACGCAGAGCGGCTTGGCAGCTGGTGCGTAGCGGCAGTGCGTGCCAGTGGCCTCGTGGTGGTGAACCAACTATTTCATAGCTTTCCCGCAACCGCCGCTGGCCCGGGCGGCATCACCGCAACTGTTTTGCTGGCTGAGTCGCACCTGTGCGTGCACACGTGGCCAGAGCAAAAAGCGGTGACGCTGGATGTGTACGTTTGCAATTTTGGCGGCGACCATTCGGCCAAGGCGCAGGCGCTGATGCGGGCGCTGATTGATCGGTTTGCGCCTGAATGGACTGAGCAGCGCTCGCTTGAGCGGGGCGAGGAGTCCTAAACCCTAAGAGCCACCGCAGTGCCCTGCACGTGTCCGTGCGTAAACGCTTCTTCAAACACCGAGTAGCCCGACAAATCACTGTGCGCAAACCGCAGCCTGGGGTGCGTGGCTTGCGGCTGATGCAGTGCCTGCAGGGCTGCGCTGGTGCGCACGCCGGGCAGCGGCACGCTCATGGCGTGGCCGTACCGCATGACGTCGATGCGCGTGACCTTTTCAAGCAAATCGGGATGCGCTACTGACATTTCACCCAGCACGGTGTCGCGCCAATGCGCCCACGGCTGCTCGTACAAGTGCTTGCGGCGCGCAGCATCAATACCAAAGGCCCGGTAATGCGTCAGCACGGTTGCGCCGGGTACGCGGCTCAAATTTTGGTGGCTGGCGTCGACGTAGCCCAGGCCCTCTAGCGGCTGCGGGCTCTGGCTGCTGTAAAGCACGTTGTCCCAGCTTGGCGCAGCGCCGGGCCGGTCGTGCAGCGCTGCCTTGATGTGGATGTTTGCCACCAGCCACGGGGCGTAGCGCGCTTCAAGCGCGGCCCGCTGCAGTGCGGGCGGTGGGTTCTCAATGACTCGGGCGGCGACGAACAAAGGCAGCGCGACGATGCAGTGGTCAGCCTGCCAGCGCTCGGTGCTGCCGCTTGCAACGTCCATCGCATCCACCTCTACGCCGTGTTTGCCATGCGCAATGCGTGTCACAACGCGGCCAGTGTGCAGGGTGCTGCCGAAGGGCTCGGCCAGTCGCTGCGTCAGCCAGCCGTTGCCTTGTGGCCAGGTCAACACGCCACTTTCAAGTTGGTCTGAAGGCGCGGTACCGGGGCTTGAAAAGCCGTGGCGGCTGGCAAAGTAATGAATGCCCGCCCAAGCCGACACCACACCCAAGCCAGCGCCATAGTCGTCGCGGCAGCAGTAGTCGAGGTACCAGCGCAGTGACGCGCTGGTAAGCTGGTTTTGCTGTAGCCACACATCAAAAGTAATAGCGTCTAGCGCCTGTATTTCGGGCGCTACAGGTCTATTTAGTATGGGAATTGCGAATTGTGAGGTGCTTGACGCTTGCTGCACGAGCTGTGCAAACCTTTGGTACTGCGCGAGCGTTTGGGCATCGGCGCCATCCACTGGCAACAAACCGTCTTGCCACTGGCCATTGATAAACAGCCGCTC
>JANPDQ010000526.1:0-4011 GCA_031431575.1 Polaromonas sp. | reverse complement strand
AACCTGCAAATCGCCTACATGCCAGTGACATCGCAAAACCGTATTCCGTTGCTGGTCAATGGCACGTACGATTTGGAGTGCGGCTCCACTACCAACAACTCAACCCGCGCAAAAGACGTGACCTTCAGCACCAACATGTTCTACACCGGTACGCGTTTGCTGGTTAAAAAAACCTCTGGCGTCAAAAATTATGCTGACCTGGCTAAAAAAACCGTTGCCAGCACCACTGGCACCACCAATGCGCAAGTCATTCGCAAGTACAACACTGAAAAAAACCTCGACATGCAATTGATCCTGGGCAAGGACCACGACGACTCGCTGCTGCTGGTGGAGAGCGACCGCGCAGTGGCGTTTGCGATGGACGACATTTTGCTGTTTGGCCTGCGTGCCAACTCCAAAAATCCGGCATCGCTTGAAGTGGTTGGCGACTCGCTGCAAGTTGAGCCCTACGCCTGCATGATTCGCAAGGACGACCCAGAATTTAAAGCTCTGGTTGACGGCACGATTAACCGCATGATGAAGTCTGGCGAGTTTGCCAAGCTGTATACCAAGTGGTTTGAGTCGCCAATCGTGCCAAAGGGCGTGAACCTGGCTTTGCCGATGTCGCCTGAACTCAAAGCGATTTTGAAAGCGCCAACCGACAAGCCAGCGCTGTAAATCAAACATTTATTGGCAGCCCAAAGCCCCATGAACGCAACACGCACCGTCGGCATTTTGGGCGGCATGGGGCCAGCAGCCGGCGCTGATTTCGCACGCTTGTTTGTATCGGCCTGCGCAGCGCACATGCATGGGCGCGGCATAGCGGTGTCTGACCAAGCCTTTCCAGAGCACTGGCTGGCGCAGGTTCCGGTGCCTGACCGCAGTGCCGCGTTGGCGCTGCCGGGCGCTGGCGGGCACCAGCCGCTTGAACCCATGCTGCAGGCGCTCGGCAAGCTTGCCGCGCTGGGCGCAACCACCGTTGCAGTGGCCTGCAACACGGCGCACATCTGGCATGGCGCACTGCAAGACCGGTTTCCCCAGCTTGAGGTGCTCCATGTTGCGCGTGAGGTGGCAAGTACTGTGTCCAGCTTGGGCGTGCGTGACGTCGGGCTACTGGCTACAGAAGGCACCTACTGTGCAGGGCTCTACAACGAGGCGTTTGCGTTGGCTGGGGTGCAGTGCCATGTGCCTACAGTGGCAGAACGGGCATCGCTAATGCGTGGTATTTACAGCGGCGTGAAGGTGGGCAATTTGGCGCTGGCCCATGCTGCGTTTTCTGAGGTGGCAAAGGCCTTGGCGCTGCGCCATGGCCTTAAAACGCTGGTGTTGGGCTGCACTGAAATTCCATTGGCGCTCACCACGCTTGATAGCATGCCCGATGTGCAGCTGATTGACCCGGCGGCGCTGCTGGCGCAAAAGCTGGCGGAACGTGCGTATTGCGTGCATTGAAGCAACACTGGTCAAGAAGCGAATTTCAGCACTATTTATTCGATATTTAAAGCTTTTTATGGCTGTAACCCAATAAATACAGGCGCAAGCTGCTCCTGATTACATAGCAAACGAGCTGCTGCATCAATCGGCTGATGCGCTCCAGCGGCTGTCCCAAGATTTGCCGCTGGCTTTGTCGATGTCGCGCCGGTCACGCTTTGTGGGGCGACCGTGCTCCAGGGCGGCGGCTGGCTCTTGATGGACACGCCGCTGCTCTGCAAGTTGGCCGCGCAGGGCAATGCTTTCCTGCGTTTCTTCGTAAAGCAGTTGGGCCGCTGGTGCGCCTCCGCGCTGGGTGCTCACGCCCAGAACGGTCAAGGTGCGCGTGACCACGCCCTGGCGCAGCGTGATGGTGTCTCCGGCTTTGACTTCGCGCGCGGGTTTGACTTCAAGCTGGTTGACTTTTACCCGGCCTTTTTCTATTTCTTCTGTGGCCAGCGTTCTGGTTTTGTAAAAGCGTGCGGCCCACAGCCATTTGTCGATGCGAAGTTTTTCCATTGGATGGTATTTTCAACCTATTTTGGAATTGGAACCTAATGGGCAATCGGTAAGCGCACGGTGGCAATAAGACCGACGACCCTGCCGCGCTGCAGCTTGTTGACCAGTGAGATGGTTCCGTCCAGCGCCAGCACGATTTCGCGGCAAATGGTCAGGCCGAGGCCAGACCCGCGCTCAACGTTGCCAGCTGAAAAGGGCTGAAACAGCCGGGCTGAAAGCTCGCTTGAAATGCCCGGCCCGCTGTCTTCCAGCGTCATGGCCGCGTGCGCCTTTTCGCGAACGATGCGCACCACCAGGCAGCCAGAGGGCGGGGAGTTTTTGATCGCGTTGTGTAGCAAATTGCGCGAGAGTTCGGCCAGCATCCATTCGTGCGCAGCAACCGGTGCGGGCGTGGTTTCAATTGAAAAATCAAGATTCTTTTCAGCGATCAACGCCGACACGTCCAGGGCTACTGCGCGCACAACACTGGCCAAATCAAGCGGCAGTGCATCTGCCTGCTGGCGCAGTTGTTCTACCTTTGCAAGCGACAACATCTGGTTGGCCACCTGCGCCGCGCGGTCAACGGTTTGGCTGATGTCTGCCAGGGCGTCTTTGGGCTGCATGTCGCCACGCAGGGCCGATTGGACCTGCACTTTCAACACCGCCAGCGGCGTGCGCAATTGGTGTGCGGCATCGCGCACAAAGCGTTTTTGGTGGTCAAGCAGCGCCTGCAGTCGGGCCATCACGGCGTTGGTAGCGTCAATCAGTGGCAGCAGCTCGCTGGGGGCATACGCCGCACTGATCGGGTGAAGGTCACCTTCTGCTCTAGCTTGCAACTGCTGGCTGAGGCTGCGCACCGGCCGGGTTGCCCACTGCACCACCACCACCACTACCAAAGCAATTACCAGCAGCAAAAGAGCCTGGCGCCAGAGGGTGTCAACCAGTACTTTGCGCGCCAGTGACTGGCGCAGCTGCAGTGTTTCGGCCACCTGTATGACCGCCATGGCGCGGCCGCTGGCGCTGACCACTGGTTGCAGCAGCACCGCCACGCGCACTGCGTCTCCGACAAATGTGTCGTCATAGAAATCAACCAGCGCAGCGTAAGGCGGTTTGTCGGCAATCGTGCCGCGCCAAAATGGCAACTGCTCAAAGCCCGACACCAGCGTTCCATTCAGGCTGGACACGCGGTAGAAAAGACGGCTCTGGTTGTCGGCTTCAAACGCCTCAAGCGCAGCGTAGGGCAATGCAACCCGCAGCGTCGATTGCTCGTCGTAACCGGTCACGTCGAGTTGCTCACCAATTGATTTGGTTGACGCCAACAGGGTGCGGTCGTACGCAGTATTAATCGCCTCAAGCGCCTGCCCATACAGGCTGACCGTGTTGACAGTGATCACCAAAAACACGGGCAGCAAAATACCCAGCAGCAGGGCAAAACGAAGTGATCGTGGCCGCAAGCTGGCAGTCACGGGTTGGCCTTGATCAGGTAGCCCAGCCCGCGCAGTGTCATGAGCGTGACGCCGCACGCCAGCAGTTTTTTTCTTAAGCGGTAGACCACCACCTCTATCGCTTCATAGTGCACGTCGGCGTGGTCGGGGAACACAAGGTCGAACAATCTTTCTTTTGCTACCGCATGACCGGGCCTGAGCATGAGCGCTTGCAGCAAAGCCAGCTCTCGCGGTGTCAGCTCCATTGGCTTGCTGCCGAGGTAAATAGCGCCGCTGCCTTTTTCGTAGCGCAAGCTGCCCAGCTCTGTGTCTCCTGCGTTGCCTGAATCTTCGTTGTCGCTGGCGAGGGCCACGCGCCTGCGCACCAGTGCGCGCAGGCGCGCTTCCAGCTCGTCAAGGTCAAACGGCTTGGGCAAGTAATCATCAGCGCCCAGGTTCAATCCCATGATGCGGTCGCCCACCGTGCCCCGCGCAGTCGCAATCAGCACGGGCGTTGTCAATCCGCTTTGTCTGCCTTGGGCCAAAACCTGCAGGCCATCAAGCGTCGGCAGAGTCAGGTCAAGCAGAACCACATCAAACGTCATCAACCGCCATTTTTCGAGCGCCAGCAGGCCATCGCCAA
>JANPDQ010000525.1:0-2976 GCA_031431575.1 Polaromonas sp. | reverse complement strand
TGGGTCTCCAGGCAAACGGGCTTTTGATATTTTCATGGAGTGTTTTCACCACGGCGTGCTGGTGCGGCCGGCAGCTGAAAACATTGTGATTTGCCCGCCATTCATTGTCGAGAAAGAACACATCGACAAAATCATGAACGTAGTGAGCGACGCCATCAAGAAGCACGCCTAAAAGCTTCAAATCAGCGAAATTTTAAGCATTTTTGACTTGTAGCCCAACGAATACGAGCGCAAACAGCTCCTAAATAAATAGCTTATTAGCCTGCTGGCAAGTTGAACTACGCCGCCGCCAAAAAGCTCTGCACCGCCTGCATTGGGGCGGCGTCCGGTTTGTCACCTTCGAGCACGCGCAGCTCTTTGCGAACCATTTGCACGCCACCAAAAATGGTGGCAAATGCCACATCTTTTGCGTCGCGGCCTGTGCCTACGCGCACCAATCGGTCGGTGGGGGCCAGACGCGTTGCGTCAAACAGCACCCACCGGTCATCCAGCCAGGCTTCAAAAAGCGCATGAAAGTCTTGCGGCGGATCCTCAAAATTAACGTAACCAACCACCAGCCGTGCGGGGATATTCAGTGCACGGCAAAACGCGATGCCAAGGTGTGCAAAGTCCCGGCACACACCCATACGTTGAATAAAAATATCTTGCGCAGTGGTGGTTGAGCCGCTGGTACCAGGCTGGTACTGCACCGATTCAAAAATCCAGGCTTCAATGGCGCGCACACGTGAGAGGCCATGCGGCAAATCGCTAAACAATTGCTGCGCGGCGCGGCTGAGCAGGTCAGACTCGCAGTAGCGGCTTGGGAAAAGGTAACGCAGTGCGTCGTCTGGCACGCTGGTCACCAGCGCTTCGTCAAGGTACAACGGCACGGGCGGCGGCATCAGTTCTACGTCTGCGTGGTAGCTGAGCGTGAGCAAGCCCTTGGGCGCGTCCAGGCGCACGAAGCGGTTGCCACAGCGCTCGTCAGAAAAGGTGCGCACCTTCACGCTGGGCGCAATGCTCAAACGCTCACTGACCACGCGGTGGCAATGGCCAAATGCGGCCTCTACGTTGAACAGAAAGTGGGCTGGGTGCGTGACGTCGTACTCAAGCAGTAAATCAATGCTGGCGGTGTGCATGGCTTTGTAATGTTGTTGGGTTTACTTCAGTATTTTTTTCGCCGCCCCAACGCCTAGCGCCGCGAGCACAATAAAAATCACGGTAAGAATCAGGAACAAGCCGAATGCGATCTTGGCGATTCCGGCAGCGCCAGCAGCCACGCCTGTAAAGCCCAGCACCCCAGCTACCAAAGAAATGAGCGCAAAAATGATGGCGTACTTCAACATGACGACCTCCTGGAGTCGGTTAAAAAAATATCCTTGAATGGTAAGAAGCTGTCCGCCTGCAACCCATCAGCAGGCTGCGCATAGCCCCGTAGGACAACGCCGGGCGTGCGCCGATTGCTATTGTAAAAATAGCTGCTTGCGCCCGTGTTCATTCGGCAATAGCCCTTTTTCGCTTGAATTCCCAAATTTGCGTACACTTTTGGCTGATCTGCCTTCCCTCTGCCCATCTCCCACCCCCCCAAGGAAATCCATGAAGCTTTATTTCGCCACCGGCGCCTGTTCACTGGCCGTGCGTATCGTATTGATCGAAGCCGGCATGGCATTTGACGACGCGCGCGTCAACACCCGAACCCACCTGCTCACAGACGGCAGCGACTACTTCGCCATCAACGCGCTCGGCTACGTGCCGTTGCTGGAGCTGAGCGACGGCACGCACCTTACCGAAGGCCCCGCCATCGTGCAGTACATTGCCGACCAGGTGCCCGAGAAAAATCTTGCAGCCGCCAACGGTTCGTTGGAGCGCGCGCGCATGCAGAGCTGGCTCAACTTCATCGCAACCGAGCTGCACAAGGGTTTTGCCCCGTTGTTCAACCCCGCAACGCCTCTTGAGTACAAGCCGATGGTGATCGAAAAACTGCTTGGTCGCTTGGCCTGGGTAGACACCCAATTGGCCGGCAAGCACTACCTGATGGGCGATGCCTTTACCGTGGCCGACCCGTATTTGTTCAACGTCAGCAACTGGGCACCGCTGGTGAAGGTCGATATTTCAGGCCTGGCAAATCTGGCCGACTTCCGGGCGCGCATGCTGGCCAGGCCAGCAGTGCAGGCCGCTATGCGGGCGGAGGGGTTGATGAAGTAAAAGCGTTTTGGGGCGAGCGTCCTACACAAGCAACTGCGCACCGCAGCTTGTTTGTAGCGACGCTCACCCCAATATTCAATGTGTGTAAGCCTGCGCTTACCCGACCACCTTCTACTGACCACCTTCTAATGACCATATTCCAATGACCACACTGTTCGATCCCATTCAAGTCGGCGACCTCCATTTGGCCAACCGCATCGTGATGGCGCCCCTCACTCGCAACCGCTCGCCTGACGCGATTCCTGGGCCTTTTGCAGCTACTTATTACGCGCAACGGGCCTCCGCCGGGCTGATCGTTACCGAGGCCACGGCCATTACCCAACAGGGCCAGGGCTACTCTGACGTGCCCGGCCTGTACGGCACGGAGCAGCTCGACGCGTGGAAGAAAGTCACCCATGATGTGCACGCTGCGGGCGGCAAAATTGTGGTGCAGCTCTGGCATGTGGGCCGCGTGTCGCACACGTCGCTGCAGCCCGACAACGGCGCGCCGGTAGCGCCTTCAAGCATTACCGCCAAAACCAAAACCGTTCTCATACAAAACGGCAAGCCGGAATTTGTTGAAACGTCTGAGCCCAGGGCGCTCAAGGCCCAAGAGCTGCCGGGCATTGTGCACAGCTACCAGGCGGCAGCCCGCAACGCGGTTGAAACCGCTGGCTTTGACGGTGTTGAAATTCACGGGGCCAACGGCTATTTACTTGACCAGTTTTTAAAAAGCGGGTCCAACCACCGGGAAGACGATTACGGCGGCAGCATTGAAAACCGTGCGCGCTTGCTGCTGGAAGTTACCCGTGC
>JANPDQ010000524.1:0-2166 GCA_031431575.1 Polaromonas sp. | reverse complement strand
AGCCGTACCCTCTTCCTCGGGCATGGTCCCCAGGCTGGCGTCGTGGCAGTACACATCGCCGATGCGCTGTGCGCCCAAATCAGCCAGGCGCTCGTCAAACTTCTTGCCGCCGAAGCAGAACGTTTGCAAATACGTGCGGTCGCCCAATGCCAGCACGCCGTACTTCACGTGGCCTAAAAACGCGGGTGCGGTACCCATCGACTCGTACAGCGCCCTGGCGTTGTCGGGCACATCGCCCTGGCCGTAGGTGGACGAACAAATGAGATATAGCGCATCTTTTGCATTGCTTTCATTGAAGATGCCAATATCCAGATTATCCATCAATTCAATTTCAATGTCGCTGACCAAGTCGGCGCAGTCCATCTGAATAGCTTGGGCTACATAGTCAGCGGTGCTGGTCATGGTGCCTACCAGTATTTTGAGCTTCATGTTTTCAGGCCTTTCGAGAAGATGCAATAAACTGCTTGACGTTTGAGGTAAGTGAAGTATACTGCAATTCATGAGCACCGCAATAGCTGCGACAGAACAAGACCCAAAAGCCACGCTGGCCGAACTGGGCAACCGCGTTCGCGCATGGCGTGCGCGGCGCGGCATGACGCGCAAGGCACTGGCATCTGATTCAGGTTTGAGCGAGCGCTTTCTGGCCGATGTGGAGTCCGGCAAAGGCAATGTGTCGATCAATTCGCTTGAAGCCGCTGCGCGCGCGTTGAACATCACCGTGATTGACTTGCTGCAAGATGCACCGCGCCCAGCACTGGCTAGAGTCAGTAGCCTGCTGGTCCGACTTGACGATACCCAGCTTGACCAAGCTTATGCATTGCTGGGCAACACGTTTGACATTGGCGACGTACAAGGCCGCGAGCAACGCGTTGCGTTGATTGGCCTGCGCGGTGCGGGCAAGTCAACACTGGGCGCGCAACTGGCAGCCGAGCGCGGCGTGCCGTTCATTGAGCTTGACCGCGAAATTGAACGCGAAGCTGGTACCAGCATGAACGAGATTTTGCTGCTGCACGGCCAAGCGGGTTACCGGCGTTACGAGCGCCGGGCGCTGCTGAGAATCGCTGAAGAGCACATGCACGGCGTGGTGATGACCACAGGCGGCAGCATCGTCAGCGAGCGCGAAACATTTGATTTATTGCAAAGCCGCTTTTACTGCGTGTGGCTCAAAGCCAGCCCTGAAGAGCACATGGCACGCGTGGTCGCGCAAGGCGACATGCGGCCATTTGACGCCAGCGGTGCGAGCTTTGAGGCGCTAGACGATATTCGCCGCATTCTGGCGAGCCGCGAAGCCTTGTATGCACGCGCCGATGCGGTAGTTGATACCGCCGCAAGAACCTTAAAACAAAGCATCGCAGACCTCAAAAGAGCCGTTCCCGAAACAATCCACCAGGAGACAACATGAACGCCCCGAACGAACTCCATTTTTTAGAACCCCTTTTGTTCAAACAAACGATAAGCGGTGTGGAGCGCGACATGGTCAGCTTTGCCACCCACCCCGCCAAATACCAGCACTGGACATTGACGGTGGGTGAAGGTGATGAAGGCGATGTGGCGCGATTAAAACTCGACATCAATGAAGACGGCGGCATCAAGCCTGGCTACAAATTGAAGTTGAACAGCTACGACCTGGGGGTGGATATCGAATTGCACGACGCGATCAACCGCGTTCGGTTTGAACACCCATCCGTCAAGGTGATTGTTTTCGAATCCGGCAAAGAAAAAATCTGGTGTTCGGGTGCCAACATTTACATGCTGGGCGTGTCCACCCACGGCTGGAAGGTGAACTTTTGCAAGTTCACGAATGAGACGCGCAACGGACTGGAAGACTCGTCACGCCACGACGGGTTGCAATCCATCGCATCGGTAACGGGCGCGTGCGCAGGCGGCGGCTACGAGCTGGCGCTGGCTTGCGACCGCATCATCATGGTCGATGACCGCAGCTCCACCGTCAGCCTGCCTGAAGTGCCGCTGTTGGGCGTGCTGCCAGGCACAGGCGGCTTGACGCGTGTGACTGACAAACGCAAAGTGCGCCGCGACCTGGCCGATATTTTTTGCACCACATCAGAAGGCGTGCGTGCTGACCGTGCCAAGGACTGGAAGCTGATTGATGCACACGCCAAGCCGCAGGCGTTTGGTGTGCTGCTTGCTACTGAAATAGAAGCTGCT
>JANPDQ010000523.1:0-12467 GCA_031431575.1 Polaromonas sp. | reverse complement strand
GGGCCGCTTGGCCCGTCACCACCCCCGCCCGCGCAACCCGCCAGCGCCAATACAAAACCCATCACACCACATGCACGTTGAAAACCCGACATACAAACTACCCCGCAAAGATGAAGCAGTCAGTTTATGTAGGTAACTTCTCTTTACAACCCGTCTCAAGTAGGGACTCAGACGACATTTTTGACATACGCTGGATCATTCACAGCGCGTTTCTAGCAGACCAGGAATGCACGGTTGAACTGCGAAAGTCTGCAGTTTTTCTTTAAAACTGGTGCGAGCGTGTAGCCGTCACTGCGGTCACTGCCGGGCAATAACCCAATAACCCACTTCCTTTTTCAATATTCCCAGGAAAGACATTTGACGGTCCTTCACCACCTCCACAAAAGCTGCGCGCTTGTCGGTATCAAACAGCAAATGGGCGTCTTGCGTAGCCATCACATGGTTTGGCAGACGCACGCCAGCAGCTGTTTCAAAGGCAAACCGGGCGTGGGTAGCCACCGCAAAAAATGCTCTGCCACTTCGTAGCGCATCGTCAGGAGGTGAATGATGAAATATTCATTTTTACCTTGAAGAAACGATGAATCGGGGAAATTAATTGGCGTCTGCCCCGACTGTTACCGACGCACAGGGCTCACGCTACATCTCCCGCCATCCGCGCCAGCACTTCGGCTGTGGCGGCGGTGTCTAGCTCGCCAAGACCCAAAGCCATCGCCGCCGTGTAAATTGAGTGGCAGGTGTCCAGCAGCGGGGTCGGGCAGTGCACCGAGCGCGCCATCTCGCTGATGATCTGCATGTCTTTTTGCCACAGCGCGATCTTCATGCTGGCCGGCTCATAGTTGCGCTCAATCATCATCGGCATGCGCAGCCGCATCGCGCCTGTGCCGATGTAGGGGCTGTGGCTAATGTGCGCCAGCGCCACAGCCGGGTCCAGCCCCATGCGGCGGCACAAGGTGACCATCTCGGCATACGCCACGTTGTAAATGGCCACGAGGTGGTTGGCAGCCAGTTTGAGCTTGGTGCCCGCGCCCAAGGCGCCTACGCGTGGCGCTTGCAGCGTGAACGCCTGCGCCAGCGCCGCTGCCTCGCGGCAAGCGCCTGGCGAGCCGCTGAGGTAAATGGTCCAGTTTTGCTGTGGTGCGGGCGTGGCCGTGCCACTGATAGGGGCATCGACCATCTGCCGCCCCTGCTTGCGCAACGCAGCTGCCGCGACGAGCTTGTCGGCCAATGGCAAGGTGCTCGTCTCGATCACGATCTGCCCTGCATTGGGGCGACCTGCCTGCTGCAGATCAGCCACCACAGCGTGTAGCGCAGCAGTGCTGGGCAAAGAACAGATCAGCGCATCGGCTTGCTGGGCCACCTCGGTGCCAGAGGCTAGAACCCTCCCCCCACTGCGGCGCAAGCGCGCCCGAGCCGCGGGCAACGGGTCATAGCCCACTACCTCATGCCCCGCTGCTACCAAAGCGCGAGCGATGATGCTGCCCATGATGCCCAGGCCGATGATGCCGACGCGTTTGGTGTGTTGTTTCATAAAATCTGATTTATAACCCAGCCACACCAACGCCATGCTCAATACGGCACGACCAGCAGCGGCATGAAGCTCCAGCGATTGAATTGCGGAGAAGCTTCACGCGATCCGCCCCTGAATAGGCAGCGGATAAAAGTTATGCAGGTAGCTTGTTCAAATGCGGCAGGCATTCCAGCACCAAATGGTCAATGAATTCCGCCTGTGCCATGTCTTTGGTTTTTTTGAGCGGGTCGCGTCGCAAGTCTTGCGACAGTTGCCGTTTGATACGGGCGAAGTCCAGCGGGTGCACGGTACGCATACGCGCCATGCCGCAGTTGATGCCAATGACAACCTGATCAAAACGCGGCACAGACAACAGCTTTTGCCCCATAGATGCCCGAACAGGCCATAAGTCGCCATCTGGCGTCGTCTGGTCGCCATCGATACGAACCGACAGTGGCCAATATGCTTCGAGGACATGCAAGCGCAAATCGGCTACAACAAACCGGCTACAATATATTGTCATCAATTATCGTCATCATTAATCATGCGAACCATCATCGATCTGGAAGACAGTCAGGCCAGCCGTCTGGATGCTTGGGCCAAAGCTGAAAAAGTCAGCCGGGCTGAAGCCGTGCGGCGCGCAGTCAATCAAATGCTCGAGCGAGCCACAGCGCCGCAAGGCACAGGCTTTGGCCTGTGGGCGCAAGGCGATGCTATTGGTAAAGGGGTGCAGCCTGAGCGCGACGGGCTGGTTTTGCAGCGTGCAATGCGTGACGAGTGGCCGGATTAAACACCCATGATTGCGCTTTTTGACTCTAATATCGTCATCGACTACCTGAACGGCATACCCCAGGCCGCAACCGAGCTGGCCCAGTACAAGCAGGCCTACATCAGCCCCATCACCTGGGTAGAAGCGCAAGTCAAAGCTCCGCCGGGCCTGGAAGACGCAACGCGCGAAGCGATAGACGCAAACTTCAAACGTATTGAACTGGACGAAGCCACCTTGATGGAAAGCCTGAACCTGCGCCGCACCCATCGCCTGAAACTGCGCGACGCAATGATCTGGGCCAGTGCCCGCGTCAACGGCTGGCAACTGGTGACGCGCAACACGAGGGACTTTCCGCCAGAGTGGGCTGGGATTCGGTTGCCTTATGTGATTTGAGGGGAGAAAGCGATTTAATTGGAGTCTGACCCCAATTGTTCTACCAATTGTTCTAAAAAGGCTAGAGGTTTGCGTTCAGTCGTTTATTTTGACCTTGAACAACCGATGAATCTGGGAAATTAATTGGAGTCTGAAGCAGCCCGGATTTTTTTCAGTTACCTGTCGTCAACTACCACTTCGAAAACACCCTCGGTTTCCATCTCCATTCGGAACATCGGCAACAGAGGCGCTTCACAGTAATAGTGTCCTGAAAAAATTCCGCGAAATACGTTGTCCTCAATAAAGCCTACTGCACGGCCCGTGTACCGCATGCGAATCGCGACTCCCGCAGTCGTCGCTTGCCACGTTGCGATGTTAAAGAGTGTCTCCCCTTCGCTCACTTCCACATCACCAATCACATCGAAAACTGTAGGCGCCTCTGGATTCACGGAGATTTCTTCGGCAAGGGCGACGTACTCGACATCCAACAATTTCTTGTCTAGAGCGAACCGTAATATCTCGTCATGAGGCATAGCCCAATGAAGTTTGGCGCGCATGCGAGAGTCCAAATCGCGGTAGACAGCTCCGCCAGTTATCGCAATTCGAAGCCCGTCCAGGCGACGGCATGTCTCGTTTTGCCTTTGAACTTCTTCATCGGGAAGAAGGATGTTGCACGACCAGCTTGACTTGCCGTGGTGGATCTCGCCGCCACGGATTGTTGCTCGCGAGCGGAGGCCTTCCGCCAAGGGTCTTCCTAGATCCACGACTCTCGGAGTGCAGTCTCTGCGAACCGCTGCAGGGGATAGCAAGCCAGCGAGCTGCTTGGCTAGGGAAACGGGGTCTGAGATGGTCAGATCAACGAGCGGTCCATCGGCTGAAGTCTGCGAAGAGTGGTGTACGGTGAGGCGCACCCCATTGATAATTACAGCGTATGACGCCGACACCTCGGGATGGCGTGCATATGTGATTGCCTGCTCAATCGCATTCAAATCAATCGGCTCGTGCGGCGCTTTCGTCTCCAACACCCATCGCCCCGCGCCAAGCACAGAAAGTACGAAATCCGCGCGTCCGCGAAGAGGCGGGTCGCTCGGCTTCTTTCGGCCAAGGGACTGTCGTGCATACGTGAGGGAAAGTTCGCGTGAGATGTCATTTGACGTGCCGCGACCGTACCCTAATGCCGCTAGCAGTGGCTCCGCAATTTCTGCGCGCACATCAGTTTCGTTAGCATTTTCAAGTTTCATACAGTCTTGCTCTGAAAAAATTGGGCTGGTTCCAATTTGATTATCAATGCGCTGTGGATTGAAAAGCAAAAATCACACTTCAATTTGAGCGTTTGCAGGCGATGCAATAAGTTCGCAGTAAATAGCGAATAAATCCTATATCCCCCGCTGATTCACCCGCTTGCTCAGCGCCTCAGCGCTCTCTTTTCGCTCGCTATATCGATCCATCAGCCAGCCAGACGCATCCCGCGTGAGCAGCGTGAATTTGACCAGCTCTTCCATCACGTCAACGATACGGTCGTAATAGGCTGATGGTTTCATGCGCCCTGCTTCATCGAACTCTAAAAAAGCCTTGGCCACTGACGACTGGTTGGGGATGGTGAGCATGCGCATCCAGCGGCCTAGCACACGCATCTGGTTGACGGCGTTGAACGACTGGGAGCCGCCGCTGACTTGCATCAGCGCCAGGGTTTTGCCTTGCGTGGGCCGCACCGCGCCCAGCGCCAGCGGTATCCAGTCGATTTGCGATTTCATAATGCCGGTCATGGCCCCGTGGCGCTCGGGTGATGTCCAGACCATGCCTTCAGCCCATTCGGCGAGAGCCCGCAGCTCGGCTACTTTGGGGTGGGTGTCGGGTGCGTCGTCTGGCAGGGGCAGGCCGCTGGGGTTGAAGGTTTTGGTCTCGCAACCCATCGCCTCTAAAAGCCGGGCGGCTTCTTCACTGGCCAGACGGCTGTACGAGCGCTCGCGGACTGAGCCGTAGAGCAGCAAGATACGTGGTGAGCGGGGCGGCGGGTGGCTGGGTGGGCTGATGTCGGGTATTTTGGGAATACTGAAAAGCGACTGATCAAGGTTGGGCAAGTTTGAAAATGTCATGAAAATTTCATATTTGGTTGTTTTAATTCAATACTTCAATTATATTTGAACTATGGAAACATTTACCGAACTGTTGGACGAAACAACCGCCGTCAAGGCACTGGCCGCCCTCGCCCAAGCGCAGCGCCTGCGCGCCTTCAGGGCGCTGGTGGCTGCTGGGCCTGACGGGCTGACGCCGGGGGTAATGGCTGAGCAACTGGGAGTTGCACCGAGTGCGCTGTCGTTTCACTTAAAGGAGCTTTCGCACTCAGGCTTGGTCAGCGCCGAGGCGCGTGGCCGCAACCTGATTTACCGCGCCAGCTTTGGCCACATGACCGCCCTGCTCGGCTACCTGACGGCGCATTGCTGCCAGGGCCAACCGTGTGAGGCCAGCAGCTTGGCTGAATGCCTGGATTGCTAGTTTTAAAGGTCAGTTTAGCTGTTTTTAAACCTTTTTATCTATGTTTTAAGCCTGTAGCCCAATGAATACAGGCGCAAGCTGCTTCTAAATTGATAGTATTTTTGAATCCACTCAAGGAAACCAACATGTCAACCCAACCCATCAACGTGCTTTTTTTATGCACCCACAACTCGGCCCGCAGCATTCTGGCCGAGGCGTTGCTTAACCACATTGGCAAAGGTCGCTTCAAAGCCTATTCAGCTGGCAGCAGCCCGCGCGAGAACCAGCAACCTAACCCGATTGGCATTGAAGTTTTGAAAGCCGCTGGAATTACCACCGACGGCCTGCACAGCAAAAACTGGGATGAGTTTGGCAAACCTGACGCGCCCGTGATGAACTTGGTGATTACGGTTTGCGACAACGCCGCCGGTGAGGTCTGCCCGTATTGGCCTGGCCAGCCCGCCACCGCGCATTGGGGCTATGAAGATCCGTCTGCCGGTGACTCAGACGAAGCGCACAAACGCGAAGCCTTCAGGCACACGCTGCACGCGCTGCGCCGCAGGCTGGAACTGCTGGTGAACCTGCCAGAAGCAAGCGTTGGCCGCCTGATGCTGGAGACCACAGCGCGCAGTCTTGCCAAATCATGAAGGCTGAAAACATGCAGAAAATCATCGCGTTGGTTTTTTTGCCAGCCGTATTGTTGCTGAGCGTTAGCAGTTTTCTAGTCACCCGGCATATGGGCGGCAGCCTGGCCGCAATGGAATTGGCCATCACTTTGCCGACCCTGGCTGCACTGGGCTTCGCCATGTGGCTGGAGCTGCGTATGCCGCACAACCCAGACTGGAACACGCCGCGCGGTGACGGCGCGACCAACTGGATCAGCTTTGGCGTGCTGGCCGGGGTGGTGCAACCGCTGCTGAAAATGCTGATGCCGTTGTTGGTGATTGCAGTGCTCGACAGCGCCGCGCCTGCACACAGTCTGTTTCCCACTGAATTGCCGTTTGCCCTGCAAGTGCTGCTGGCCACGCTGCTGGCCGAGCTGGCCAACTATTGGGTGCACCGCTTGCACCACACCCAGCGTGCGCTGTGGTGGTTGCATGCGCTGCATCATGGCAGCGAGCGGCTGTATTCCATCAACAACTTTCGCACGCACCCGGTGGAATACGCAGTTAAAACAGTTGTGAGCCTGCTGCCGCTGATGCTTCTGGGCGCGCCTGCCGATGTGTTGCTGGGCTATGTGGCCATCACGCAGCCGGTGCTGATGCTGCAGCACGTTAATTTACCGCTGCGCCATAGTTTTATGAACTACATCTTCAGCACCAACACGCTGCACCGCTGGCACCACTCTACCCAGCCACAGGAGGGCAACACCAACTACGGCAGCGCGCTGGTGCTGTGGGACCAGGTGTTTGGCACGTTCTACTACCCCAAAGACAAAGCCGAACCTGCCAAAGTCGGTTTGTACGCGGGCAGCCGCTATCAGCCACGCGCCTCGTTTGGGGCGCAGGTGTTGTCAATGTTCAGCCCGCAGTGCTGCAAAGCATGAGCCAGCCCAGTCTTAAAAACCAACTGTTCGCAGAATTTGTCGGCACCGCCGCCCTGCTCTGCGCGGTGATTGGCTCGGGCATCATGGCGGTGAATTTGAGTGGCGGCAACAACGGCGTGGCGCTGCTGGCCAATACGTTAGCTACCGTTTTTGCGCTGTATGTGTTGATTGAAGTGCTGGGGCCGGTGAGTGGCGCGCATTTCAACCCCCTAGTGACGCTGGTGGTATTTTTTAGAGCATCAAATGCCGGTTTAGTCCATAAAAAACGGGCGCAACCAGCTATTTTATTTATAGCATTTCAATTGGCAGGCGCAGTTGCTGGCGCATGGCTGGCCAACGCCATGTTTGACTTGAGCGTCTTGCAGTTCAGCAGCAAAGTACGCGGCGGCTGGGGCCAGTGGCTGGGTGAAGTTGCGGCAACTGCCGGACTGATTTTGGTCGTACTGCGCGCGCCCGCTGGCAAAGCCGCAGCGCTGGTGGCCTGCTATATCGGCGCGGCGTACTGGTTCACGTCCAGCACGTCATTTGCCAACCCGGCGGCGGTGATGGGGCGGATGTTCTCAAGCACTTTTGCAGGCATTGCACCTAGTAGCGCGCTGGGGTTTGTGGCGGCGCAGTGTGTTGGTGCGCTTGCGGGCGTGGCAATCAACCGCTTACTAAGCAAGCCACTTCTGTAAAAACTGAGCACTGCCGATTGCGGGGTCAAGCTGGTAGGCGCCAAATCCGATGCGCTGGTACAGCTTCATGGCGCTCAGGTTGCCGCTCAGCACTTCAAGCGTCAGTTTGCAGGCACCGCGCTGCAGGGCGATTTGCTCTGCCAAAGCCAGCATTTGCTCCCCAACCCGTTGCCCGCGGTGGCTGGCAAGCACCACCACGTCGTGCACATTGACGAGCGGCTTGCACGCAAAGGTTGAAAAGCCTTCAATGCAATTCACCAAGCCCACAGGCGCATCGCCATCAAACGCCAACACGCTGAAAGCCTGCGCGCGCTTGGCCAGCTCACTGACTAAATTTGCTTTGACAAATGCAGACAACGCCGCGCCGCCGCCAGCTGGGTCTTGCGCATAGGCGTCTAGCAAACTGACGACGGCTTGCGCGTGCGCGGGGTCTGCGTAGTTGGCTTGGCAGACGGTTAAGGATTGAGGTGTGGTCATTGTGATGTCACTATTAATTCAGAAGCTGCTTACGCCCGTATTTATTGGGCTGTAAGCCGTTTTATTGCTTATTCAAGGCCAATTTAGCCCACAACAGCCGCCTGCAGCCGCTGCGCACAACTCAGTGCCTGCGCTGCATCACGCGCCTCCACCATCAGGCGCAGCAGTGGCTCGGTGCCGCTGGCGCGAATCAACACGCGGCCGGTTTCACCCAGCTCGACGCCAATGGCTGCAGTCTCGGTTTTTAGCAGCGCGTTACCCGCCCAGTCTTGGCCAGGCTGCAAGCGCACGTTGATGAGTGTTTGCGGAAACAGCGTTAAATCGGCCAGCAACTGCGCAATGCTTTCGCCGCTGCGTACGCAGGCTTGCAGCACTTGCAGCGCGCTGATCAGGCCATCCCCAGTAGTGTGTTTGTCTAGCGCCAGCAAGTGGCCTGAGCCCTCGCCGCCCAGCAACCAGCCGCGCTTTTCAAGCTCTTCCAGCACGTAGCGGTCGCCTACTTTGGCGCGCACCAGCTCAACGCCTTTGTGCTTGAGGGCGACTTCAACCGCCATGTTGGTCATCAATGTGCCGACGGCTCCGGGCACCTTTTCACCGCGTGCCAAGCGCTCGTTGACCATCAAATACAGCACTTCGTCGCCATTGAACAGGCGACCTGTGTGGTCAACCAATTGCAGCCGGTCGGCGTCGCCGTCCAGTGCAATTCCGTAGTCGGCTTTGTGGTGCTTGACTGCCGCTATCAGCGCTTCGGGGTGCGTTGCGCCAAAGCCGTCGTTGATGTTCAGGCCGTCGGGTGCGCAGCCGATGGCAATAACCTCCGCGCCCAGCTCGTGAAACACTTTGGGCGCGACCTGGTAGGCCGCGCCGTGTGCGCCATCGACCACGATTTTCAGGCCCTTGAGCGTTAAATCGTTGGCAAATGTGCTTTTGCAAAACTCGATGTAGCGGCCTGCGGCGTCGTCCAGACGCTTGGCTTTGCCCAGTGCGGCGGAGTCTGCCCACACGGGCGCTTCAAGCAGCTCGGCTTCTACCGCGTGCTCCCAGGTGTCGCTGAGCTTGGTGCCCTGCGCGCTGAAAAACTTGATACCGTTGTCAGCAAAAGCATTGTGGCTGGCGCTGATCACCACGCCCAGGCTGGCACGCTGGGCACGGGTGAGGTAAGCCACACCCGGCGTTGGCAACGGGCCTAAAAGCACCACGTCAACCCCGGCGGAGTTGAACCCTGATTCGAGCGCACTTTCAAGCATGTAGCCTGATATGCGGGTGTCTTTGCCAATCAAAACCGTCGGGCGCGATTCAGAACGCTTGAGCACATGGCCCACAGCGTGCGCCAGACGCAGCACGAAGTCAGGCGTGATCGGCGGTTGGCCAACCGTGCCGCGAATGCCGTCGGTGCCGAAGTATTTTCTGGTCATGTCGTTGGATCTTATTTACGGTTAGCTAAGTATTTTAGAAGCAGCCCACACCTTCATCGCTTGCACCGTCTCGCGCACATCGTGCACACGCACTACACGTGCGCCTCGCTCAACCGCTAGCACGGCGGCAGTCACGCTGGGCACCATGCGGTCTGCAGTGTTCATTTGCGCAGTTAATTCCAAAGACGTGCTGCTGACCGCTGCCAAAGACGACTTGCGCGACCAGCCTGCCAGTAGCGGGTAGCCAGCGGCCAACAACTCCGGCTGGCGGGCAAGCAACGCAAAGTTTTGTTCTACCGTTTTGCCAAAGCCGATGCCGGGGTCTAGAACAATGCGATCACTATGGATGCCCAGCGCCCGTAATTGTTCGGCCTCATGCTTTAAAAACAATAGCACTTGCGCCACCACATCGCCCTGCATCGGCTCTGCCTGCATGGTTTGCGGCTCGCGGTGCATATGCATCAGGCACACGCCGCAGTTTGGGTGCTGCGCAACGATCTGCCTGGCACCTGGCTGGCGCAGTGCCCAAATATCGTTGATGATGTCTGCACCCAGGTCGAGTACAGCTTGCATGACTTCGCTTTTGTACGTGTCCACAGACACCGGCACGCCCAGCGTTACAGCATGGCGCACTACGGGCAGCACGCGGGCCAGCTCTTCATCCAACGGCAGCGGCACCGCGCCGGGGCGGCTTGATTCGCCGCCAATATCGAGTAGGTCTGCCCCGTCTTTAAGGAGCTGATCGCAATGCGCCAGCGCACTCGCCATGCCGCTGCCCGGCGCAAAAAACTTGCCCCCGTCTGAAAACGAATCAGGCGTAACGTTGACGATGCCCATGACTTGCGGGCGGCTCAAGTCAATTTGAAATCTGCTGGTTTGCCAAAACATCAACGCATCCTGTGTTCAAAAGAAAAAACCCGGCGACTAAAAAAGCTCAAGCAGGCCCGGCAAAAACAAAAAACCCGGGACCAGCCCGGGTTGTGCAAAGCAGTCAACCTTTACAGGTCAACTTTAGCCGCAGTAGGTGTGGGGTCAGGGTTAATCGCAGGGGTACCGCCGCTTGGGCCGCCGGTGCCGGTTGCCGGGCTGACTGAAGCGTTACGCGGCGTCCAGTCTTTTGGTGGGCGCGGCTCTTTGCCAGCAATGATGTCGTCCAGCTGCTCACCGTCGATAGTTTCCCATTCCAGCAGTGCTTTGGCCATGGCATGCATTTTGTCTTTGTTGTCCTCAATCAGCGTGCGAGCTACTTTGTACTGCTGGTCAATGATGCGGCGCACTTCGCCGTCAACTTTTTGCAGCGTGGCTTCACTCATGTTGTTGGTCTTGGTCACTGACCGACCCAAAAACACTTCGCCTTCATTCTCGGCGTACACCATCGGGCCAAGTGCTTCTGTCATGCCGTAACGGGTCACCATGTCTCTGGCCAGGCCAGTGGCACGCTCAAAATCGTTGCTGGCGCCAGTGGTCATTTGGTTCATGAACACCTCTTCAGCGATGCGGCCGCCAAACAGCATGCTGATTTGGCTCAGCATGAATTCTTTGTCGTAGCTGTAGCGGTCTTGCGCTGGCAAGCTCATGGTCACGCCCAGGGCACGGCCACGCGGAATGATGGTGACTTTATGAACCGGGTCGCACTTGGGCAACATCTTGCCGAGCAAAGCGTGACCTGACTCGTGGTAGGCCGTATTGCGGCGCTCTTCTTCGGGCATCACCATGCTCTTGCGCTCTGGACCCATCAGGATTTTGTCCTTGGCCTTTTCAAAGTCGGCCATTTCAACCGTGCGGGCGTTGCGGCGAGCTGCCATTAGTGCGGCCTCGTTGCACAGGTTGGCCAGATCAGCGCCTGACATACCGGGCGTGCCGCGTGCTATCACCATTGGGCTGACGTCTTGCCCCAACGGAACCTTGCGCATGTGCACATTTAAAATTTGCTCGCGGCCGCGAATGTCCGGCAGCGTAACGTACACCTGCCGATCAAAACGTCCGGGGCGCAGCAATGCCGCGTCCAGAATGTCAGGGCGATTGGTAGCCGCCACCACGATCACGCCGACATTGGTCTCAAATCCGTCCATCTCAACCAGCATCTGGTTCAATGTTTGCTCACGCTCGTCGTTTCCGCCACCCAAACCTGCGCCGCGCTGGCGGCCTACCGCGTCAATCTCGTCAATAAAAATAATACAGGGTGCGTTTTTCTTGGCGTTGTCAAACATATCACGCACACGGGACGCGCCTACGCCAACGAACATTTCAACAAAGTCTGAGCCCGAAATCGAGAAAAAAGGTACTTTTGCTTCACCAGCAATGCTTTTGGCGAGCAGGGTTTTACCCGTGCCCGGAGGGCCAACCAGCAGCAAGCCGCGTGGAATGCGGCCGCCCAGTTTTTGGAACTTGGTCGGATCTTTCAAAAAATCCACAACTTCTTTGACTTCTTCTTTGGCCTCGTCGCAACCAGCAACGTCTGCAAACGTCACAGGGTTGGTTGATTCGTCCAGCAAACGCGCTTTGGACTTGCCGAAGCTGAACGCTCCACCCTTGCCGCCGCCCTGCATTTGGCGCATGAAGTAGACCCAAACCCCAATCAAAAGCAGCATCGGGCCCCAGCTGACGAGCAATGTCATCAGCAGTGACCCTTCTTCGCGCGCTTTAACGTCAAATTTCACGTCGTTGGCGATCAGGTCGCCAACCAAGCCACGATCAAGGTACGTGGCAGTGGTGCGAATTTTGCGGTCGTCCAGTGTGGTGGCCACGATTTCAGTGCCGCCCTGGCCTTCAGCAATGGTTGCGGTTTTGATGCGCTTGCCACGCACTTCTTCCAGAAAATCAGAATATCCCAGGTAATTCGCGTTCGCGCCGCTGCGCGTGTCAAATTGCTTGAAAACGGTGAACAGCACCATGGCGATAACAAGCCAGATTGCAATTTTTGAAAACCACTGATTGTTCAAGGAGGACTCCGATCTAAATACGCCGAGGCGTGCAATGCACTGAAAGAGCACATGAGATGCATTTTATGCCTTTCAAGACCTGAAACTGCATTAATTGACACATAGAACCCTTAGGTGGGGACGGGTTTAAGGGTCAATTTACAGCGCTGGCGATTTCTTCAAACCCAAACCTACCAAAAACGTCTCCGATGAGCCGGGGCGGGATGCCTTTGGTTTGAAGCGTTTGACCACCGTAAAAGTGTCTTTGAACAGCTTGACCATCGGGTCATACGCGCCGCCGTGAAACA
>JANPDQ010000522.1:0-3187 GCA_031431575.1 Polaromonas sp. | reverse complement strand
TCATGCCGCCAACCAAAGCGCCCAAAATCGCCAGCCACAGGCTGAGCGGCGCAGCATTGCTCGCGTCAATCGGCGCTGCGCCATTGGCTGCATTGGCCAGCAGCGCGGTGTTCAGTTCAGGCGGAATTTGCGCGACTACAGCGGCTTTGGGCCAGTCGCCAGTCACAGGCGCTTCCACCCGCACAGCCACGTCGTTGAAGGCTACTACCAGCGGCATTGCAGATGGGCTTTCAGTGCGCTGGGCTGATAGCGGCACGCTGGCCGTCCATACCTTGCCTTGCCACGCTTGTGTCCATTTGGCCGCGGGCTCGGTCACGCCGGTGGTTTCGGGGTAGAACTCCAGGGTTTTGTTTTGCAGTGCGGCAGGCAATCCGGTCAATGAAACATTGATGGCTTTTGCGCCAACTTCAATTTTGCCGGCAGAGCCTGGGGTGGTTTTGGGGGTGGCCGCAAAAGCCGCTTCAAACGCGCCGGTGTGCATGCCGTAAGAGCTTTTAGCCGGAATGCTGAGCTTGAAATCGCCTTCTTGCGGAATGCACTCTTTCTTGCACACCAGCCAGGCGGCTTTCAGCGTCACATCCAGCTTGTCGCCGGTAAAACCGGGGGCTATGGTGAGCGGCACCGGTAGCAGCACGGTATTTTCATAACCGTAATTGGCAAGTGTGCCAATCGGGATTTTTTTAGGCGTGGGCCAGGCGATTTCGCCGGGGTCAATTCCGGCAGGCAGCTTCCATTCAAGTAGCGTCGGCAGGCCTGAATCGCCCGCGTTCTTCCAGTAGGTGTGCCACTCCGGTTGGTGCGCGATTTGCAGCCCCACCCAAACCCGCTTGCCCGGCTCCACGCCGTCAGGGGCCCAGGCCAGCAGTTCAGCCCGCACCTGATCGGTGGTAACCACCGCGCCGGTAGCGGGCTTGCTATTTAAGCTAAATTGGGCCATAGCGCCCGAATAATGGGCGCAAGCAGCTATTAACAATATAGCGATTTTGAGGAAGCGAAAGTTCATGTTGGGTGTAAGAGCTGGTGGCGGAGGCAAAAGTTCCGGCGCAAGGGCTGTTCGGCCTGGTGCTGCCGGTGGTGTTTAGTCAAGTTTGAGGGCGGTTTATTACAGCTGTACCCCAAGCCGCGCTTGCACACTCCGATAATACGGCGATGCCCGATACACCATGTTCCGTAGTACTGGCCACACTGAACGCCAAATACATCCACGCCAGCCTGGGGCTTCGCTACCTGCTGGCAAATATGGACGTGCATGGCGGCGCCGGTTTGAAGGCGCAAACGCAGTTGCGCGAATTTGTCATTGCGCAGCCGCCGTTGTTGATTGCCGAGCAGCTTTTGGCGCTGAACCCGAAAGTGGTTGGTCTGGGCGTTTACATCTGGAACACGGTCGAAACAACTCAGGTCGTGCGGCTTTTGAAGAGCCTGCGGCCAGACATCAAAATTGTGCTGGGCGGGCCGGAAGTCAGCTTCGAAACTGAAAGCCAGGAGATTTGTCAGCTGGCCGACCACGTGGTGACAGGCTGGGGCGATGTGAGCTTTCCCAAGCTGTGCCGGGCACTGCTGGACGGCCCGAAGCCCTTGATGAAAATTATTGTTGGCGAGCAACCCGCTCTTGGTGCGATTGCCTTGCCGTACAAAGAATACACGGCAGATGATTTGGCCAATCGGCTGCTGTATGTAGAAGCGTCACGCGGTTGCCCTTTCAAGTGTGAGTTTTGTTTGAGCTCGCTCGACAAAACCGCTTGGGCGTTTGACCTGGACGCCTTCATGGCCGAGCTGGACGCGCTCTACCTGCGGGGTGCGCGCAACTTCAAGTTTGTAGACCGCACGTTTAATCTGAAGGTTGATTTTTCGGTGCGGATTTTGCAGTTTTTTCTTGACAGGCTTACCCCAGATTTGTTTATCCACTTTGAAGTCGTGCCAGACAGCCTGCACGACAAGCTCAAAGCGTTGATCGCGCAGTTCCCAGCGGGGTCATTGCAATTTGAAGTCGGCATTCAAAGCTTCAACCCTGAAGTACAGCAACGTATTTCACGGCGGCAAGACAACATCAAAACCGCTGACAACCTGCGTTGGCTGGTCACACAAAGCCGCGCTCACGTACATGCCGATTTGATTTTTGGCTTGCCAGGTGAAACGCTTGAAAGCTTCGCGCTCGGCTTCGATCAGTTGTACATGCTTGCCCCGCACGAAATCCAGTTCGGCATTTTGAAGCGCCTGCGCGGCACGCCCATTACCCGCCACACGATTGAGTATGCGATGGTGTATGACCCGCAAACGCCGTACACCATTTTGCAAAATAGCGCCGTTGATTTTCAAACCATGCAGCGCATCAAACGCTTTGCGCGGTACTGGGAAATGGTGGCCAATTCGGGCAGATTTGTTGGCACGCTGAAGCTTTTGCTGGGCGACGGCTCGGCATTTAACAATTTCCTGAACTTCAGCGACTGGCTGTGGCAAACCACTGGCAAAACGCACGAGTTTGCGTATGAAAAGCTGGTTGATTTAATGCACGGGCATTTGACCAGCGTGCGGGGCTTGAATGTCCAGCACGTGCAAACCACCCTGCTGGCCGACTACTCAGCCAGCGGTGCGCGCGGCAGGCCGCAGTGCCTGGCAACGTTGCTGAATGTCCAACAACTCAGCACGCCCAAGCTGCCCGCAAAGGCTTTGGTGCAGCGGCAGAGCAGGCATGTAGCCCAAGCTGAGAGCGAAAAAGACGCGCTAAAACTCGAAGCCTAGTTGCGGTGACTCTGCGGCTGGTTTTTCGGCCTTGGCAGCCTTGGCGGTTTTGGCGCGGGGCCGAACCATCTCACGATTTGGGCTTCGTGATCCGTGTTTTTCATAAACCCGCGCTGCCTCGGTTTGCACGGCTTTTTCAGCCTTCTTGCCGTAGATTTTTTCTTTTGCGGCCAGCGTTGCCGCCTTCAGGTCCACCACCGGGGCGGGGTAGTTGGCTGGTGGTGGGTCCATGCGCCACGGCTCGTGGATAAATTCAGGTGCTACGCCAGCAAGTTCGGGCACCCACTGCCTGATAAATACGCCTGTTGGGTCCTGGTCATGGCTTTGTTTGGTCGGGCTGTAAATGCGGATGGTGTTGATGCCCGTCACACCCGATTGCATCTGGCACTGGCTCCAGTGAATGCCGGGTTCGTAGTCAGTGAACTGCCGCGCCAGGTGCTGCCCCAAG
>JANPDQ010000521.1:0-2971 GCA_031431575.1 Polaromonas sp. | reverse complement strand
TGCGACCAGCAAACCGCCCACAATATTGCCCAGCAAAATGGCCACGAACGTACCCATTTCGACCATGCCGTTGCCGCCCGTCAGCTCGCGCTCACTGAGGGCTTGCGGCAAGTAGGCAAACTTGACTGGCCCGAACAGCGTGGAATGCAGGCCCATTAAAAATGTGCATGCCAAAAGTACCGGGACTTGCACATTGACGTTGTTGCTCATGAAACCAGCGGCAGCCACCAGCATGATCACGATTTCAAGATTTTTAACGAAACGGATGACCCGCGTTTTTTCATACTTGTCGGTCAGTTGCCCGCTGGTAGCAGAAAACAACAGGAACGGCAAGATGAACAACGCACCAATCACCAGCCCCGCCAGCGCCGGTGGCAACCAACTGACGCTGAGCTGGTAGGTCACCATCACCGTAAAGGCAAATTTGAACAGGTTGTCGTTGGCCGCGCCAGAGAACTGCGTCCAGAAAAACGGCGCGAACCGGCGCTGCCTGAGCAGTGCGAACTGGTTGGGGTGTTCGTGCGCAACTTGCACAGGAACACTGCCTACAGAGTGGCTCGCCATGATCAGGCTGTCTGAGTTAATTTTTTGCATAGTTTTGAATAGAAAATTTAAACAGCGGCAGTGTCAAAAATTGGTTTGCTGATTCTGCCCGTGTTTTGCGCATTAACTAAACCTTATTCATTCGCAGAAGTTTTAGCCAACGCAGTCGCTGGCCGGGTTGTGCAATGGTCGTCCACACAGTCCCAAAACCGGTAGTTTGTCGGCACTGCATCGCCATAGAATGCTCAAAGTATCGAAATTTGGTACTTCTGAACTTTTGCCGAAAAGGTTTGATATGAGCACCAGCGCAGATTTAGTCGCCGTGATTAAAAAAGAGCTGAAGGCAGCGCAAATGACTTACGCCGACTTGGCGCTGGCATTAAGCATGGCAGAGTCCAGCGTGAAGCGCATGCTGTCCAAGGGCGATATGCCGCTGTCCCGGATTGACGAGATTTGCCGGGCTTTGAAAATTGATTTCTCCGAGCTGGCCAAGCGCGTGGCGGACATGCAGCCACTGCTGGCAGAGTTGACTGCGGCACAAGAAAAGGCGGTGGTAGCGGATAAAAAATTGTTGCTGACTGCTATTTGCGTGCTGTCTCAATGGACGCTAGAGCAAATAACCAGCAGCTACCGGCTGAGCGAAGCAGAATGCATTAAATATTTTGCGCAGCTTGACCGTATTGGCATCATTGAACTTAAACCGCTCAACCGCTACCGCTTAAAGCTTGCCAAAACCTTTCGTTGGCGGCCGCACGGCGCGGTGATGGACTACTTTCGGGACAACGCGCTGCTCGACTATTTTGCGGGTGGGTTTGACGGCGGCGGCGAAGGGTTGCTGCTGGTGCACGGCTCGATCAGTCGCGGCTTGGCCCCGTCGTTTTTAGAGCGCATGCAGCGCGTGGCGCAGGACTTTGCGCAGCAGCATCAGGCGGACCAAAAGCTCAACGCCAAAGAGCGCGAAGGCTACACACTTCTACTTGCCATGCGGAGCTGGGAGTTTGAGGCTTTTTCCGTATTGCGTAAATAACCCCCCTATCGTCGCGCACTTCGTGTCGCTCCTTTTCCCCTACAGGGGACCGCGCCTGCAGACTGGCGAAGCCAGATCTGCGGCCCATACTTGAACAGACACGCGCCTCGCTAAGTTGCGGTGTCGCTGGCCGTAAAAACCGTCAGCACGCCGGTGTAGCCGTACAAGTGGTGGCGGGCAATTTCGCCGCCTGCAAAAAACCCGACCAGTGGCACGTCGCCCAATGCGCGTCGGATGATTTGCAGTTCTGCACTGGGCGCGCCAAAGTGGGGGCCGCCGCGCCCGGCGCAGCTGACGTAGATTGCTCCTGCAATACGGCGTGCCGGGTGTGGCGTAGATTCAGCCTCAGGCGCGCTCAAGGCGCTGGCGACTTCAAGTGCCAATTCTTCAGGCTCCAGCTCTTCGCGGATTTCTGCGCACACCCGAACCAGGTCGGCACGCGCGGCTTGGCTGTTGCGCTCACAAAAAGCGAGCGTTGTTCCCACCGCTGGCGCGTCGGCAATGGCTATGCCTTTGCGCGCTGGGTCCAGGCCAATGATGTGGCGCACCAATACGTCTGCGCCAAATTGGCCCGGGTGCTTCACGCGGCTGTCGTTCAAGCCCCCTGCGGGGCTGCTCAGGCCGACCAGCGTAGCGCGAACTTTTGCGAGTGCTTCAGTCGGTTTGTCCAGCGTGACATTCAAGTCGGCCAGAAGCACGTCAAGTGCGGCTTGGCCATCGAGTTCAGTGACCACATTGCCATCGCATGCGGTAATCACTCGCGCTTTAGACACTGGTTGGCAGCCCTGCGTTACGCGCGACATCAGTGCAGCGCCCTGTCCAAAAGCGACGCCACTCAAGCCGCCGCTAAAAACACCGCTGGCTGCACCGTGGCCTTTGACGTTGCCATGGCCACTGAGCGCAAATTGCACCGTGGTACTGCGGCTCGATGCCAGCCCGCCAAACACATAGCCGCTGGCGGTGCGGTCGGCCATTTCTTCGATCAGCCCAGCCAAATCTGGCGTGCTGGCATCGGCATGCACCAGCGCCGTGTGGGGTGTAAACAGGCCCTTGGCCGCAGCTGGCAATGGCGACACGCCGGAAAAAACGCGGTACTGGTCGTGCGGCAACTCGCACAGCATCACTGCCATGGCGGGCTCGTCAAAATATTCAACGTTATTTGACGCAATGCCCACGCCGACCGTTCCGCTCCAGTCGGTGATTTCAGGAAGCTCGGCGCTCAAGTGGTCAAGAATGTCTTGCGCCTGTGCCGCATAGCGGTCGGTGATGTAGAGCAGCGCCAACGTGGGCGAGCGGGCATAGCCGGGCAAGGCCATGTGTGCGCGAAGCTGGGCAAGCACCAACGCTGCTGCCATGGGCCATTGGGGGTGCGTGGCGTGGCCGTAAGGAAAAAGCTTCATG